>NZ_MRCC01000016.1 GCF_001904655.1 Chroogloeocystis siderophila 5.2 s.c.1
TGGACATTTCATTCTTTCATTTTACAACATTCTTCATTAAACTTTCAGCAACGTCGATAATAATGCGATCGCATTATTATCCATTGCATTCAAATTTACAGATTTTGCCCGATTGATACCATCAGGAGAGATTACCCAAAGAAAAGTTTGACTATTGGCTAGATTATCAATTGCTTTTTGGATTCCAGTAGCAACTGGAAACATCTCACTGTATATCTCAGCATCACGCGGTAAACGCCTAGCAATATCTTCAACATGACGTTTATGCGAACCAATTAAAATCTGTTGCATTTGCCATGTTGTCCAAATAGCAACGCTACTCAATCCCAAAGCCGAAACTGCAACGATACCCACAGTTAATCGTACGCGCAGTGAAAAAGGGTCAATTCGCCAGATGTTCCTAATTCTTGCTATCACCAACTGTTTCCTGGTGTCGGACAAGTTTTATTCGCAAAGTCACACTGATAAATATACGACTCTTGCCAGCGTAAGGGAATTTCTAGTAAATCTCTTGTTCCTGTGATTTCTTGTCCAATAAATAGCAAAAGTGCAATACAGTTTAAAATTGTATGGATTTTCCGCCAACGCTGCGAATGATCTTTGTGAATATCTGGTGCAATTGCCAACGAAAAAATTATTAACATCGCCGCTGCTATCCCAATATAATAATGCGATAAATACCACTCACTCGCTCGGCGAAAAACTCCATCTTGACTGCCTAAAATGATTAAACCTACACCTGTAAGTGTAGCGAAGATGCCTCGCCAAAGACGCTGTTTTGCGCGAAGAAGTAATACTAAAGAAGTGACAGTAGCCGCAAACATTAACACTATGAATACAACTTGAAATGGTTGCTTAGTAATAAGTTGATTACTGATGACAATGTATAAGCTTGTCATAGATGTAAAATCAATTCCAATTGAGAAGTGAGTAGAAAAGCACTCACTTTCTTCTCAGCAAATTCTCATAATCAATCTGTTGTATTTTTCACTTAAGCTATTAAAGTAAAGGAATAAAAATAATTTCTCATCCCTCTAAATAGTTCCCTTTAAACAGCTTCTGTCGCAGATAAAGTATTGAGATACTGCGCGGTCGCTTGCTTTGGTACGACACCCGCCATCCGCTCTACAACTTGCCCTTTCTGGAAAAATATTATGGAGGAAAAGTTAACTTTAACAGGACAAATTATCCAAAGTAGATTTGATAATGAATTTCCTACACTGCTGGTATCTTTTAAGTCACTTGATTTAACTCAACAATGTCAGCTAGTAGAAATGCTATTTTGTCATCCTGGGCAATGGAACGTTCAGAATACACCAAGAGAATTAGCTTCTTTATTACTGATATTTAACATTTTACTGCGTTCACGAGTTTTGTTTAATCGAAATTTATCAGTGAGTACTATTAAAGTTGCTCAGGTGTAGATTAAGATAGATTATGTGTTATTTAACTAGCCTGACTGTTTTTATTTCGAGTAGAAGCAGCCATTTGCTTAGATGAGTATTGTTCCATTTCCGCCACCGGTAAAACCCAAATTTAAATTTATAAATCTATTCTGCGGTATTGGAGGTTTTAGATTAGCATTACAATCTCTTGGTGGAAAATGTGTATTTTTGTCTGATATTTATACAGTAGCGAGAGCAACATACCAGACAAACTTCGGAGAGTTACCTTATGGAGATATTATAAAGCTTACTAACTTAGACATATCAGATGATGAACTAGATCGCCTCATTCCAAACCATGATTTATTAACTGCTGCTTTTCCATGCCAACCTTTTAGTAGGGCTGGAGTGTCGGCTAGAAACTATCTAGGTCAAAGTCATAAATTCAAAGATCTTGAACAAGGAAATTTGTTTTTTGACATCGTTAGAATTGCTAGATTAAAAAGAGCTAAAGTCTTATTACTAGAAAACGTAAAAAAACTTTCTTACTCACGCTCAAACAAAAACTATTCATATTGTTAGGGAAACAATTGAGAAGGATTTAGGTTACTCTTTTAATTACAAAATTGTAAATTCCATCTCACTGGTTCCTCAAAAAAGAGAGCATTTTTACATAGTTTGTTTTCGAGATAAGGTACACTTTAAGTTTCCTAATTTTTAAGGAGAACCATTACCTTTAAGGTTAATTTTAGAAGAAAATGTGTGCACTAAATTTATAATTTCAGATAAACTTTGGGAAGGACATCAGAAAAGATCGTAAAGGAATGAAGCCAGAGGTGCTGGATTTACGGTGAAATTAGCAAACTTAGACAAAATATCTAACACTCTGGTTTCAAGTTATTACAAAGATGGAAAAGAATGCTTAATTCCTCTGAAGCTGTAGGAAAAGTTCCAAATGATAAAACTTATGCTTTTGTTAAAAAGTAGGCTACAGCTATACTTGATACTAAAAAAGAGTAAGGTTTAGTAAATTTAATTCGCGATTGGGATGACTTCACAGGAATGCTCGCTAGTAAGTTTGAGGAAAATATATCTAAAAGCGATGAAGATGTTGTTTTAACAGCATTATGTCAAGAATACGAAAGGAGAGTTGCTCAAAAAAGAAAAACTAAGGCTGGTAAAGACTTAGAAAGTAGTATTGAATTTATTTTCAATTATTTTGGTATTTAAACAGAAGGTAAACCTAAGCATTTTACCGCTGGTTTGGAAATAGACAACTGGGTTGAAACTAAAAATGGGTGGTATATAGGAGTAACTTTGAAAAGAACTTTAAGAGAAAGATGGAAGCAGACATACACAACTGATGTTAAAATCTATGTTTAACACAAAATTAGTAAAATATTGTGGGTAATTAGTGATGATTCTGATTTAAGTGAACAAAAGATATCTGAACTTGTGTCATACAGGTATATCTTTTTTATTCCAGATAATTTTCGTGTTTTGAGAAACTTGTGTTCTCACCCGAATATAGGGAAATATCTTTTTCCGATTACAGAATTAGTTACTCAGGTACAACAATTAATAGAAACCTGTTAGCACTCTAACAGTAGCGTTTTCGGTGCTAAGTTAGGAAATTTGCACGATTTTAGAACGTAGTCGCAGTTTACTCCAATTAAGTATTTGTAAAACCTGTATCCTGAAGAAACTCTAAAATTGCTGTGTTGAGTTCTTCGGGACAGTTTGCAGGTGCGTCATGACCACAATTTTCAATAATTTTTACTTGCGAATGGGGCATGTGCGATCGCAATTTTTCAGCATCTGTAACCGGAAACCAGCGATCTTGATCGCCCCAAACAATGAGTGTTGGACAAGTAATCTCACCTAAACGTGCTTGAATTTTACTAATTAAATTAGGCTGTTTTTGCTGTAAGCGTTTGATTTCCTGGGCAGCAATTTGTAGTTCTTCAGTGACTTTCGCTAGTGTTCCAGGGATGTAAATGTAGGGATAAGTAATCCAGTAAACTTCTTCAGGTGTAACTGTTGACCAATCTACCAAAACCTCACGGCGTTCTACTCGGACGATCGCGCGGACAAGCGTCGAGAAAAAGAATGTCAACCGCAGCGAATCAACAATCTTTAATAATTCAATAGGTAAATCGGAAAGCGATCGCATCCATCGGTTAGGTAATCGTTCAGGAAATATTGGTACGTTAATTAAAACTAAACTTGCAAATAACTCCGGATTCTCTTGCACAACCGCAAGACTCACCAATGCACCTAAAGATATTGCTACTACAATCGCAGGTTCATTACACAAAGCACGGATAATCCGCTCTAATTCTATCAGTTGATGCCCTGGGTGTTCTGGATATGCTAGTTTCTCGGAGAAACCGTATCCTTTCGCATCAAAGCAAATCACGCGAAAGTGTTTCGAGAGTGGTTCAATACAATGACGCCAACTATAAGACCAACTACCAATACCATGAATTAAGATTAGCGGTTTTCCTGTACCTTTTTCTCCATAGGCAATCGAAACTGGATGACCATTAGTATCAATTATTGTTAAATTTTGCCGTCCTTGAGGAAAAGTCTCTCTCCACCAGTCTTGCATTCGCTTTAATTTATAACAATACTGCTGAATTTATTTAACCACCTATTTAACAAATAATAGGCTGAAAGTTATGCAGCCTACCTTTATTGCAAAATTTTTAATCTGATTCAAAACAGCAATTCGTCTTACTTGTTCACAGCGTTTTGAGGATTCTTGAGATATTCTTCTAGCAAATCGACATTCTTCATATTAGCTTTCCATGCAAAGTCGAACATATCACCGATGACTGGAATTGAGCCAAACACACTCTCTATTACGATATTCCTGACCATCCGTCCTAATACAGCTTTAGGAATCCCTAACCTTGCTGCTTCAATGACAATATACGCCGAAAGGGCGGTTCCAACAATATCTCCAGCACCAGGAATTAAGCCGATAAGAGGGTCAATACCAATACGAAATTTTGTCCCTGGAATGCCAATAGCATTATCAAGCAAACGGCTAAACTTACGCAGGCGTTGTACTGATGTAAGTTTAGGGTGAGCCGCAACATTGGCAAACTGAGCAACAGATTGGGTCATAGATGAAACACAACCATTAATCTTAACGATCAAATTAAAACATTTTTCAATGTCATTTGTAGTGTACCTACAGCGATATTTGTATGTAGTGTAACGATGTTTTTTTGTCTAAACAAATCTCAGGAAATAAATCTAGAGAATGAGTAGGTTTAGAAGTTATTTATCTTGGAGTTTGTCGTACTACTAATTTCTATGACAGTTTTGGAGTGCGATCGCATCGCTTCGCCTACACAAACATTAAGCTGATCGCCGACTAAAAGCACTGCGGCACTCATATACAGCCACAACATCAAAACAATGACTGCGCCAACTGCACCATAAGCTTGATTGTAGTTACCAAAATTTGCTACATACATCCGAAACAAAGCCGATAAGATTGCCCAAGAAATCGCCGCTAAAATGGCTCCAGGCATCATTGGCGTACCAGAATCCCAGCAGCTTGGTCCATAGCGGTAAATAAAAGCAAAAGTCGCAGACATAACGCCTAAAGCTAAAGGCCAAATTAGGATTTGCCAGATGAACAATAAAAAATATAAACCACTTTCGCGAACAAAAAATTCTAAAATGAGATCGCTAAGAAATACTAGAAAAGAGGCGACAACTAATAGTATAATTGACCCTATAGTCAGACCAATTGAAATCAACTTTGCTTTCCAAAAAGGACGCGTTTGTTGTGGTGGAATTTGATGAATTTGGTCGAGGGCTGTCATTATCGTATTTAATGCGCCAGATGCAATCCAAATTGCTGCAACAAAGCTAATTGAGAATAACCCGCGATTTTGGTTCTGAGTAATTTCTTGAGCAAAATCCCGAATCAAAGAGAGGGCTTCATCCGGTGCAACTGTACTGAGTCGTAGTGCTAGTTGCCTAAACGTCGATTGTAGTGACTCTTGAAATAAGCTAATTGCTGTTAGAATAGCAAGAATTGCCGGAAACAGCGATAACATTGAGTTATAAGCGATTTCGGACGATAAACCTAACAGCCTTCTTTCACCTACACGTACAAAGGTTGCACTTAATGTTGCCCAAGTCATGTGGCGAAAAAACCTGACAAAGCGGGTTTTAAACATGTAAGAGATCAGGGGTCAGAGGTCAGAAGCTAGGGAAATTATAAAGTAGAGAAGCCGAGGGTAGGCGGTTACAAGGGAAATTGACAATTATCTGTATACACTGCTACATCCCACATTCGCACTCTACAACGCTCCCACTAGCTACTAACCACTAATCACTAAATAACTCCCATCGCCTGCGCTACAGCTTCGAGTGTCGGCTCTATTCCTGGTTTGAACGCATTTTGGTTGTTGTCAATTGCTGTGTTGGGATCTTTAAGCCCATTTCCGGTGAGAACACACACGACTGTTGCACCTGTGGGAATTTGATCTTTGACTTTTAACGTACCCGCAACCGAAGCGGCGCTTGCAGGTTCGCAGAAGATCCCTTCTGAGGATGCTAATAAACGGTAGGCTGCAAGAATTTCTTCATCAGTAACCGCGTGAAATTCTCCATTGCTTGCAGATTGTACAGCGATCGCTTTTTCCCAGTTTGCTGGATTACCGATGCGAATTGCGGTCGCGACAGTATCAGGGTGCGTTACAGCTTTTCCGGTAATTAACGGTGCAGCACCCGCAGCTTGAAAGCCCATCATTCGCGGTAAGCGATCGCATTTACCGGATTGATGATATTGACAAAATCCCATCCAGTATGCTGTGATATTTCCGGCATTGCCTACGGGGATGCATAACCAATCTGGAGCTTCACCTAAAGCATCAACAACTTCAAATGCTGCCGTTTTTTGTCCTTCCAAGCGGTAAGGATTGACTGAGTTTACTAAAGTAATCGGATAGCTATTTGCCATCTCGCGGACGATTTTCAATGCTTGGTCAAAGTTTCCCTTAATTGACAACACTTCAGCACCATAAAGCAGTGCTTGTGCCAATTTACCTAAAGCAACATATCCATCGGGAATCAGCACAAAAGCTTTCATTCCCGCACGTTTTGCATAGGCGGCGGCGGCGGCGGAAGTATTACCCGTACTTGCACAAATTACTGCTCGCGCTCCTGCTTCTTTCGCCTTGGAAATCGCCATCGTCATTCCTCGATCTTTGAAGCTACCTGTAGGGTTTAGCCCGTCGTACTTGGCGAATACCTGTACTTGTCTACCGATGATTTGAGCAATTGAGGGAATTGGAATCAACGGCGTATTACCCTCTAATAGAGTGACTATCGGTGTATTTTCAGTGACAGGTAAGTATGGCTGGTACGTTTTGATTAGTCCAGACCAAACTTCGCGGTTAGTAGATTTGTTAGCAATCAGAGTCACGGTGTTTGCAGCAACTTTATTTAGATTAAGATTCGGTAAGCGCAAGCATTTCGCTGGCGATGAATTCACTTTTTGTATTTAAAAGCGATATTCATAAATCTTCAGGTTGTATTACTTAGTTTACTCTGACAAGGGAACTATCATCGGGTACAGCACCTAGCCAGTTATAAAATCGACACATTTAATACAACTATGCTTCCAGATAGAGTTACAATAACATTTTGGTGTGAGTAGGCAAAAATAACTATTTAATATAACGATGGGAATCTGTTCAGCTACTATGTCTCCTTCCTCCACTTTGGCGGATAACGACCAAGCAATGACTACTGTTTCTGGCACATCGATAGCGCGATCGCCGTGGAACGAGTCACAAAAATCTTTGTATGCAGCTGGTGTACAAGTTAAATTTCTACATCTGGAAGCTGAAGTAGAATCACTGTTGCAGCAGTTGCAGGCGATAAAAAAACAACGTACCACTGCTGAAGAAGTATCAATGAAGTAAAGCAGTGCGTAAAATGCCCCTCAAATCCCCCAATATTGGGGGAATTTAAGCTTATTAATGATGACTTTGGGTTAGTTTGAAGACAGTGTTTATTTACTTGAAGCGTTGGTGTTGAGGAGACCAGCTTTTAAAGGTATAGTTTTTGCCAGTAGCAACCAGTAATGCAGGAAGTTGATCGTCTTCGAGAGCGGCGATCGCAATCACAGTTTGCCCAGAAGCCCCACTAAACTCGTTGTAAATTATCTTTCCAGTAGCTGAAAAAATAATTGTGTGCGATCGCGAATTGTTGTTTTGCGTTTGCACTAAGCTATGCTCAAAATTATGAACAGCCGCAATTTCCTGTGGGGAGATTGTCATTATTACTTCTATTGTTCCATCACCTGTTAAGTCGATTAACTGTACGGGTAACTCTCCGAGTTGCTGTAGCATTTTCTCTACATTCGGGACAGACTCTTGAGGATTTGGTTTGCGGCGTTGCAATTCCTGCCACAGTTTAGGTAAAATTTCTGCAACTTCAATAGGCTGCGGTTGTTGTGTTAAATCTGATAAAGTGATCGTTTCCGGTTGCAACCACTGTAGTGTTGTTTTCGTAAGTGCTAATTGTCGTGCGGCTGAATCGAATAAAGGAAATGCATCCGATACGGCTAATAGCTTCAGCGTACTACCTTGTAATTGCACAGCTTTGACAACAGCGAGATCAATTTGCTGATGTCCCCCTGGTAGCCAGGAAACGATTTGAACTTCAGCATCTGAGTTTAAACCTAATTGTTGCCAATATTGGGCTGCGGTTTTTGATGGTGCTAGCTTAAATGGTGCATGTTGCCAAGTGTTACCGTCGTGATAAGCGTTGAGTTGAATTTGATACCACGTTTGCTCTTCTGTGACTTGTAAGGGTCTTTGATCGATTTGCAGCCATTGCGCAGGATTGACTTTTGTCATTTTTTGTGGCGTACCAACAAAGCGACTAGGGTGAGAAGGTGTCACTTTATTTGATGAAAAGTCACCTTCTAAACGTTTGAGGAATCTTTGAATATAAGCAACATCAGCAGCAGTTGTTTGTGGTTGCTGTTTTAACCAGGCGATCGCGCTTCTTCTACTTTCTTGTGCGCCTTTGAGGAGTGCCCCCCAAGCTTTGACTTCGGTACGATTAGGGTTAACACGTAACGCAACTTCGACACGATTTCCTATTCGTCCATTATCCGTTTCTAGGAGTGTGGCGATTTCTTGTGTATTCGTTGGTGAAGCTTGAAACACTTTTAACGCCTCTCCCCAACGTCCATCGATTAACAAAGTCAGTACTTGTTGGCTAGGGCTTGCCCAAGTTTGATTTGCTTGCTTTTGAGCTTTTTCGGCGTGTAGTCGAATAAAATCGAGTTGTGCTTGCGCTGCGCTTGACCACGTTTGATGCTTTTGGCGTTGTTGTTTAATAAACTGCAACCATTTCTCGGCGGGTGTCCACAATCCACTACGCGCAATTAGTAATGCATTTTGATAATCGCGACTGTCTAATGCTGGTTCAGCGATGGAAACAGGTTCTAGTTGCAGTGGATCGAAGATGAAATTTGCGGATTTAACTTGATAAACTTGCAATCGCGGTTCTAAATCAACACTTTGATCGATAACTAATTCTGGAGAACCTCCGGCGATCGCTTGTTGCCATTGCGGTTGAGTCGGACTTGTCCAAGGTAACATTAAACTCAGATACGAGCGATCAGGGTTGTAGTGGACGATTTGACCGTAAGTGATCGTGTGTCCTCGTTGTCGTTGTCCCCAAAGATAAAACCACATTCCTTGAGTGGGGGTAGTATTGTCAAACCGACGCAATTCAGTTACAGGTAACGGGCGATTTGAACTTGTATCTGCGGTTTCTGGATCGACAAGTGGCGCGACAACAAATGATTCTTCAAGTCCTGTGACATCAACTTGAGTGATAAATTGATAGTGAACTTCACGACTTGGCTGATTGAGAAGGTTTTTAACGTCTGTAATGCGATATACGCGCAGTTCGACAATTTGATTTTGCGATCGCACGGGTAAAATAACAGACTTTGGTTGTGAATTAGCGTTAACTTCTAACGGTAGCGGTTCTCCGGCAATTTTTCCCTGTCGGCTTAATTCGGCTGTAATTTGTGTCAGCGTTTGTGTTGGTTCTTGACTCGATGGTAGCTGCGCCCACGGCGGTAAGAGTTGGTTTAAGGATGCGATCGCCTTTGGGTTAAAAAACAAACCATAAATCAACCACGCGCTACTTGCAACTAAACCTCCAGCACTCAAAAGTATTGTAATTCTTGCTAAAGTTCCAACCCAGTTTCTTTTATTATTTCTACTAGAAATTGGAACTTTATAGTATGGACGTTGCGGCATCTGGGCTATCTTATTTTACTTATAAATCTGCTACACAAACTTTGGTTTGAATTGTAGCAAATTATGCCCGTGTTTTTATTCAAATCCAGGTAAATTTATTTAAAAATTACAAATTATTCATTCACTTTGAACTATTTACTTTCTATAGCAGCAATCAGATCGTCTTTTTTAATTTTAGATGGAACTCGAATTCCTTTTTCCTTCGCTACTTCTTTTAATTGTGGCACTGTCATTGATGCATAATCATTTGCAGTATTAACTGTATTTTTTTGCTTTTTGGTTAGTTTAGGTTTTTGAGATTCTATTAAATACTCTTCAACCTTGTTTACTTTCTCAAGAAGCAAGGACATTTCTCCTGATAAAAAGCTCAATTTTTCTTTAATCAATTCATTTAATAAATTTAGCTTTTTTTCTATTTTAAGATAATTTTCTGGTACTTCATTTTGATTTTTGTGATGTTTTCTAATTAGTTCTACTTGCTTTTTAATAACATCTTCACTTTCTGCATCAATGATAAATGCTCCTATCATTTCACCTTGTAGGGGATTTTTCTCTTTAGCTTTGATAGCAGCATAATACTCAAAATCACCATCAATTACTTCATAAGAATCTCTACTCACTCTTTGAATAATTAAAGGATTAATTACACCTTCTGCTTCTAAAATCAAATTCGCTGCTTGCTCTAATTCTTCTTCTGAAAATTTAGAAGCATCTATATTAGACTTTATTTTTTTGACAGCAACAAGTGAAATTGAGAGTTTCATTCTGCTACTCCTATTTTTCTTAAAACTTCAGTAGCTAATACTTCAAACTCTTGGGCTGAAATTGAATCAGGTTTATAGTCAAAAACCGATCTAGGATCAGATCTTTCTATATCGTCCACCTTGGTAGTTCTCTCCATACTTTTAGCTAAATCTTCTCTCTCATAAATTACAGAATCCATTACTTCAAAACCGTAACGTTTTGGTATAGCAGCTATTCTTTTTGGCAATGTAGACTGAACAAACTTTGAATTTGTAGATATTTTGCACGGTAGAACACCTAATATATTAATTGGTGGTTTACCAATAATTTTTCTAAACTTATCAATCCGTTTGAAAAACTCTTTTATATTTAAAAGCCCTTGATTGGCAAATGGTTTTAAGTCGGAGGGTATAAGTAAGTAATCTGCTGTTGTTAGAGCAATTTCTGAAAAAAGGTTAAGCGCAGGCGGGGTATCAAAAATAACAATGTCATAGTCTGTATTTACTGCTTGTAATTTCTCATCTAGCATAATTTTAATATCAGCAAGTTGGCTTAATTCTTGCTCATATCTCATTAAGCTGATATGAGAAGGAATTACATCAATCTCTGGCTGATTGAATTGAGAAGGTCTAGCAACTTGTCGTATAGGATATGCTTCTTCTGACTGCAAAACATGACGGATATTACTATCTTTTAGATTATCCAATTCCTCATCGTCAAATTTAATTAGACCAGTAGCAAAAGTAGTGTTTGCTTGGCTATCTAGATCGATAACAAGAACTCTTTTCCCTCGTTTACTTAATGCAGCAGCTAAATTGACTACAGTTGTGGTCTTACCGACTCCACCTTTATTGTGATAAACCGCAATCGTTTTCATTGTATGTTGTCCTTCTGGTGTAAAACCTGCATTATAAAGTTGCTCTAATCTAATTAATTCTTGTTCTATTTGGTAGAGTAGTTTCGCTGTATTTTTGTTTGCTATCTCAGGTAATGAAGTATTAGATCCATCTTTTGTTAAGACTTCTTTCCCAATAATTGACTTGATTGCAGATAAATTATTTTCTACGTCTTTCCCCAAACATTTAAATAATAGTTTTATTTGATTTTGGTCTTTTTGGTATATTCTTATTTCTCTTCCGTTAGTTAGTAACCCATATTGAATATTTAAACTCGTTAGATATTGTGAGAGGCGGTACACGTGGTTGTTTAAGTTTTGATTGGGATGCTTTGCCTCTATGATGACACTTGAGAGACTATCATATAATCCACGAGCAAAAGCTAGGAAGTCTAGACGAATGCTGCCAAAAGCAACTTCTTGATACCAAGTGTCTGGTGAGTAGCCTAATGCTGGCAGCAGATACTGTACAATGAGCTTGCTTTCTACTTCACTTTCGTTACGACAATTTTCTGGGAAAAAAGGCAACTTCTTTTACCTTGACTAAACCAAGACGTTGTAAAAAAAACTTCTCAAGTCGATTTTCGGACAAATATTTTTGTTCTAGGTCAGGGAAATTACGGATTTTTTCAAGCGATCGCACACTATACTTGGTGCGATCGCGCTTCGCATTACCAGTTAGCGACTAACTCTTCAATCATCGCATGGGCTTCGTTCAAAGATTCCTGACGTGCGTCATCACCGCTGCTAAGATTATCAGCTTGCACAAACGTAATGTCAGTAATACCAACTAAGCCAAACACAGCCTGCAAGAAAGGCTTGAGGTAATCATACTGTTCTGCTGGCGTTCCCGATCTATAGCTACCACCGCTAGCAGTCACAATGAGCATTTTCTTTCCGTGAACTAAACCCGCGTACCCTTGATCGGTAACAGTAAAAGTACGATTGACGCGAACAATTTGGTCAATATAAGCTTTAAAAGTTGAAGGTACGCTAAAGTTGTACATTGGGATACCGAACACGTAGCGATCAGCTACAAGAAATTCATCTACTAGTTCATCTGAAAGCTTAATTGCTGCGTTGAGTTCGGGGGTACGCGCTTCTGGGGGTGTAAATGCAGCCGCAATCCATCCTTCATCAACATGAGGTACAGGGTTTTTCCCCAAATCGCGGTAAGTCAGTGTATCCTCTGGATGGGCATTTTTCCAAGCTGTAACGAACTCATAAGAAAGTTTACGCGAAAAAGAGCGTTCACCACGAGGACTAGAATCGATATGCAGAATATGCGCCATAAAACAATGATTCCTAAATATAATTTAACAGCATCAACCGAGTAAATTTAGCATTAATCATACTTTTGTGTCTGTCTATCTTAAGACAGCTAAATCGCAAAATTGATGTCATTAAGCATTAACTTAATTCCAGGATTTTACTAATGGCTTATATCATTGCAACAGCAAATATGAAAGGTGGTGTAGGAAAAACAACGCTAAGTGTTAATTTAGCGACTTCACTCGCCAAAGATCATGCTAAAAAAGTTCTTATTTTCGATTTAGATACTCAAATTAGTGCTACCTTGAGTATCATGTCGCCAACAGATTTCGCTAAGTATCGCAAAACAAAGCGAACTTTGAAATATTTAATCAATCAAGCTATCCAGCCAGAGACACGCTCAAAGATTAGTGTGAAAGAAGCAATTCACTACAATGCGTGCAAGCTTGCCAATCTAGATTTATTACCAGGTGATATCGAGCTATACGATGAATTTGTGGTTTCTGAAATGTTGCATGAAGAAGCCTTTGAAGTAGATAGACTTGATTTTGAAACAGTTTGGAATCGCTTTGAAAGAAGATTAGTTAAACAAATTTTAGAGCCAGTTCTCGAAAATTATGATTTTATTATTCTTGATTGTGCGCCTGGTTACAATTTGATGACTCGCAGTGCGCTTGCTGCAAGTGATTTTTATATTTTACCGGCAAAATCTGAACCTTTATCAATAGTAGGTATTCAGCTATTAGAAAGACGTATTGCTCAACTGAAAGAAAGCCATGCATCTGAGGTGAATTTAGATATTAAATTGTTGGGAATTGTTTTTACAATGTCTGGTAATTTAATTACAAGCAGATACTACAAACAAGTGATGCAGCGAATTAATGAGGATTTTGACGCAGCACAAATTTTCAAGACTCAAATACCAACGGATGTCAATGTTGCTAAAGCAGTTGATAGTTTTATGCCTGTTGTCATGACAAATCCGCAATCAGCAGGGGCTAAAGCATTTACTCAAATAACGCAAGAGTTTTTACAGAAACTGCAAGTTGCTGGGAGTAATCAGCAGCAAACGCAATTAGTTAATGCTCAGTAGGTAGACATAATTAAATATCACACTTGCTAAGGTTGGTAATCGGTAATCGGTAATGAGAAAAAAGATATTTGCCAGTTACCAATTACCAGTTACCTTTTAAAAGTCTCCGGCTAACGCCAAAACACAGCGTTCGCAAATAAGGGGATGTTCTGGAGATGCGCCGACGTGAACTGAGTAGTTCCAACAGCGATCGCACTTCTTCCCGTCTGCATTCACAACACCAATGGCAAGTTCGTCAGTTTGTAAGTTGTTTTTTGCTTGTTGCACTGCTTCTAGTGAATCAACGATTTCTACCTGCGAAGCAATGAATAAATAACGCAGTTCATCAACACCGTTAGATTGAGTTGCAGTCTGTTTTTCTTGTACTGGCACAGCTTGTGCGATTGATTTGGTTTCGTTAGTTGGCGCTTTCGACTTCTGCGATAATACGATGCGCATCAAGGCAACTAGCAAGTAGCGCAGCGTTGCGTAAATGCCAATGAGTTGGAAGACGCGCGGTAGCAGAGGAATATCGTTGATACCGACAAGCACGGCTTTCAACAAGCCAAGTGGCAGTACAATCAAGGGAAACACGGCAAGCACAACAGCAACAACCCAAAGTTCGCGGTATACCTTTAACACATCGCGTAAATATGCTGGCGATCGCATAAAAGGCTGCAAAAGTTCAGCTAAATACTGTTGCCAGGTTTTCGGCGTTTGCGTCGTTAGCGATGTTGTTTTTGTTACATACTTTTCAACAGTCGCTAAGGGTTGAGCCGTGCCAGGATTTAATGTTTGTAACTGCGCATTGAAGGCAGCATCGGGAACATAAAGCAACACCTTGGCTTCAAGTGAAGAACCGATCATTTTCTCGACGCGTGCTTGTTCGAGAACTTTATTGACATCAGCGCGCAGCAGCCGTAATTTTTGCCAAGAACTCGCGAGGTCAGGGTTGTGCCATTGAGAGTCTAGTTGCACCCAACCGGCTTCAAAGACGGATTTGTAGGGCGTCGGGTATGGTAGCTGCTGCCAAATATCTTCTGCCATATGACATAGTACAGGTGCGATCGCGCGGGCTAAATTTTCAAGTGCGACACTCAATACCGTTTGACAGCTACGTCGCCGAAATGCATTTGGCGCGCTAATGTACAATCGGTCTTTGGCAGTATCCAAGTAGAAGTTCGACAAATCGACGACGCAGAAATTTTGCACCGTTTGGAAAAACCGAAAGAATTGGTAGGTTTCAAACGCCTCAGTTACATCCTTAAAGACTTCGGTCATCCGGTGCAGCATATACCGATCGAGTTCGGGCAATTGCTCGTAAGGTACAGAATGCTCAGAAGGGTCGAAATCGTGTAGATTACCCAACAAGAACCGTGCTGTGTTGCGAATCTTGCGATATGCTTCCGACAATTGCTTGAGGATGTTTTTACTCAACGGTGCATCAGAGGTGTAATCGACGGATGATACCCATAGCCGCAGAACATCAGCGCCATATGCTGGTTCCTCTTTTTGATTTTTACCGCCATTAATTACAATCTCTGGTTCGATGCCATTTCCCAGCGATTTGCTCATCTTGCGACCTTGCTCATCGATTGTAAAACCGTGAGTCAAGACCGTTTTATAAGGCGCACAGCCGTTAACAGCGACACTGGTGAGTAAACTTGACTGGAACCAGCCGCGATGTTGGTCAGAACCTTCCAAATACATCTCCGCAGGGTAGCGCAACTCAGGACGCTGTTGCACTACTGCTGCCCAAGAGGAACCCGAATCGAACCAGACATCCATCGTATCGGTACCTTTGCGGTAAGACCGACCATTGTTGCGGTAACTTTCGGGTAGTAACTCCTCGGTTGATAATTCCCACCATGCATCGGTACCTTTTTCGGCGACTATTGCTTGCACGTGCGCGATCGTTTCTTCATTTAGTAGCGCTTCGCCAGTTTCTTCGTCGTAGAAGACAGGGATAGGTACGCCCCAGCTACGTTGTCGCGAAATGCACCAATCTGAACGTTCGGATACCATCGCGGTAATTCGATTTTCGCCGATCGCGGGAATCCACTTGACTTCAGTAATTGCTTTAAGCGCAGCATCGCGAAATCCTTCGACGGAGGCGAACCACTGTTCGGTGGCGCGGAAGATCGTTGGTTTTTTCGTCCGCCAATCGTAGGGATATTTGTGAACGTATGGTTCTTCTTTGAGTAACGCCCCTGCCGCAGATAGGGCATCGATGACAGCAGAGTTGCCATCCCCAAGAACATTTAATCCCGCAAATTGTCCAGCTTCTGCGGTAAAATTACCGTCAGCATCGACGGGTGCTAATATTGGTAAACCGTACCGCTGACCGACGATGTAGTCATCTTGTCCGTGGCCTGGTGCAGTGTGGACTAAGCCTGTTCCTGACTCGGTTGTCACGTAATCGCCACCTATGACGACTGGACTTTCGCGATCATAGAGTGGATGACGATAAGTTGTATGTTCTAAGTCCTTACCGCTTACTTTCGCTTTAATCGCGAGGTCGCTTGCGAGAATCTGTGACAAGCGTTCGACTAAGTCAGCGGCGACGATTAAGTATTTAGGTTGCTCGTTGTTGGCAACTTCCACAACCGCATAAGTTAATTCTGGATTGACCGCCACTGCTAAATTGGCTGGAATTGTCCAAGGTGTCGTTGTCCAGATTGCTACACTCAGATGTGGTAAAAATTCGCCCAGTGCTGAAGCAGTTTCCGAAAGACGAGTCACAGGAAAAGCCGCGTAAAGACTGCGCGAGGTATGACCTTCTGGATATTCTAGTTCGGCTTCTGCCAGCGCCGTTTTTGAGCTAGGACTCCAGTGGACTGGTTTCAAACCGCGATAGATGTAGCCTTTTAAGACCATTTGCCCAAACACGCCGATTTGCGCTGCCTCGTATTCGGGTTTGAGTGTCAAATAAGGATTGTCAAAATCACCCCAAACACCGTAGCGTTGAAAGCTTTTGCTTTGTTCTTCAACCGCTGCTAAGGCGAACTCTTTTGCTTTGCGCCGCAATTCTAATGGCGTGAGGTTTTGCCGTTCGGCTGCCTTCATGTTTTGTAGCACTTTAAGTTCTATCGGCAACCCGTGACAATCCCAGCCAGGAACGTAGCGTACTTTACGTCCTTGCAACAACTGATAGCGGTTGATTATGTCTTTGAGAATTTTGTTGAGCGCGTGACCGAGATGCAGCGCGCCATTAGCGTAAGGGGGACCGTCGTGCAAAACAAATAACTCGCCAGGGTTATTCTGCGACAGGCGATCATATATTTGGTTTTCTGCCCAAAACTTTTGGATTTCTGGCTCGCGCTTGGTCGCATTCGCCCGCATATCAAAATTGGTTTTAGGCAGATTAACAGTATCTTTGTAGCTTCCTGGTTCTGTCACAGTTTGATGCCGAAAGATGATGATGTCGTTTTGCAACTATTATCGACGACAATCCCCTTCCGCTTCAACCTCAATAGTAATCTTCCATAAGCTATTAGCAATTAGCTCAGAACACAATCAACTCGGCGAAGGGTTTTCAGGCGTTTCTGGGTCGGGTGGTGTCGCTTCTTGATGTTTTTCTTCAGCATCTCTAAGTGCAGCTTCTACCAGTTCTGGATCAGGTGGATGAGGGCGTACCAGTTCGGATGCTTCAGGTGCGACTTCAGTTGCGGTTGTGTCTGCAACAGCAGCGCTTGCTGTTTCCTCAGGTAGTGATGTTGCTTCTCTAGCAGCTTGGACAACTTCATCGGCTGCAGTAGCATCAGGAGAAGCCACTTCTGAGATACTTTCGTCGGGTACGGATTCTATCGGCGTACCTGGTGGTGTTGCAGTAGCGTCTGATTGCTCTGCTGTAGACGTACGATTATCAATAATTTGAACTGAGTTCGCAATGTTGTTAGTTGTAGGTGTAGTGCTTGCGGCAGTTGTTGAGGAAACTGTTTCTGGGACTTTTGTTTGTTCGCTCAATTGTTGCAATCGCTCTTTTGCAGTGGTCGCACTATTATCTCCACGCTTAGTCAATTGCAAGAGCTTAGAAAAGAATGAGGACTTGGCAACTTTCTCCTGAACAGTGCTTTTCACTTCCTCCGCACTTGGTGCTACCGTTTGCGAAAGACGTGGAGTAAGTTGTCGTCGGAGTGAAAGCGTTTGGGTAACTGACCAACCTAATAAAGCAACGCCAGCCACTTGACCGAGTAGAACACCCCCTGTGATGCGTCCAGAACACACCCATAAGACCAAGGCGTAGAATAATCCTACCCCGCTCCAAACAAAGTCACCTTTGCGGTGTACCTCAGGAAAAAAGAAAGCTGCCATGTAGATAGCGAGGCTAAGAAAACCTACCGCCAACGCCAGGATGTATGCCAGCATTTGTGGGTTACTCCTTACTGTCTCATGAGACTACATATTTCAATTTTGCGCTTTTATTGTTCAAATAGATACAAATCTCAGTTAATTAGCTAAATCATTCTTGAAATCTACCCATTGGAAGATAAAAACTTAAACCCGCAATTAGATAAATGTTTTTGCTTTTTTTAAAACCCTGATTATGCATTCTCAATGTATCATCTAGTTCGATTCAACCCAAAGCACAGGTCAGAAATCTGTCTTTTGCTTGATTTAGTCAGAGAATCTGTATTTTAGATGCGATTTTGTTCTACTTGATTAACACTTTTAATCTCTTTTTTACAGAAGATATCTTAAAGTTCGAGCTACCCTGAAGGGGAATCATCTCAATAGCGGAGTTAGCAAAGCAAACTTATGACACAGCAAAGCTTTGGTGTAATCGGCTTAGCCGTTATGGGCGAAAATTTAGCTCTTAACGTCGAGCGTAACGGTTTTCCGATCGCCGTCTACAATCGTACCCCAGAAAAAACAGATGCCTTCATGCACACCCGCGCGCAAGGAAAAAATGTAAAAGCTGCGTACTCGCTTGAAGAATTTGTTGGCTTGCTTGAGCGTCCCCGAAAAATCTTGATTATGGTGAAAGCAGGAGCACCTGTTGATGCCGTTATAGACCAGCTTAAACCCTTACTAGATGAGGGCGACATCATCATCGATGGTGGAAACTCTTTGTATGACGATACGGCGCGACGCACCCGTGAATTAGAGCCACTAGGTTTTAGATTTATCGGTATGGGTGTTAGCGGTGGTGAAGAAGGGGCGTTAAATGGTCCTAGTTTGATGCCAGGCGGTACAAAAAGCTCTTACGAATACTTAGAACCAATTTTGACAAAAATTGCGGCTCAAGTAGAGGATGGTCCTTGCGTTACCTACGTTGGTCCTGGCGGCGCCGGACATTATGTCAAGATGGTACACAACGGTATTGAGTACGGCGATATGCAGCTAATCGCCGAAGCTTACGATTTACTCAAAAGTGTTCTAGGACTCGATCACAATCGACTGCACGAGATTTTTGCCGAATGGAATACCACCGAAGAACTTAATTCGTTTCTGATTGAAATTACCGCAGATATTTTTAGGTACATCGACCCCGATACCAATCAACCACTCGTTGAGCAAATTCTTGATGCTGCTGGACAAAAAGGAACTGGACGCTGGACAGTGCAAAGTGCGTTAGAACTCGGTATTGCTATTCCGACAATCACCGCCGCAGTCAATGCCCGCGTGATGTCTTCATTTAAAAAGGAACGCGTTGCGGCTGCGCAAGTTCTTACAGGTCCTACAGCTAAGTACGAGGGCGACGCAGAAGCTTTTATTGATATGATTCGCGATGCGCTGTACTGTTCGAAGATCTGTTCTTATGCACAAGGAATGGCACAACTAGCGGCTGCATCAAAAGTGTATTCCTATAACCTGAATTTAAGTGAGATGGCTCGCATTTGGAAGGGTGGTTGTATTATCCGCGCTGGTTTTTTAGGTAAGATTCAACACGCTTATCAAGAAGACCCAGATTTACTTAACTTACTTTTAGCACCAGAATTTAAGCAATCAATTTTGGATCGGCAGAATGCTTGGCGCGAAGTGGTAGCTACTGCCGCTAAATTAGGCATTGCAGTGCCTGCTTTTAGTGCTTCATTGGATTACTTTGATAGTTATCGACGCGATCGCTTACCTCAAAACCTCACTCAAGCACAGCGTGACTACTTTGGTGCACATACTTATGAAAGAGTTGATAAAGAAGGATTCTTCCATACCGAATGGGCGCAATTTGACGAAGCGTCTCTACAAACTTCAACACCGGAACCTTTAGAGGCAGATCCAGCGACAACTAATGCTTAGGCGAAATACTAGGAATGTGGCTCGCTTAGCGACTAAAGTCGCAGCTAATTAGACAAAGACCATCTGCGTGGTCTACATTGCTGAGATTTATGACAAACGATTTACGCAGGAAGTTTAGGAAATAAGGGCTAGGAGTGTTCGAACTTATTTAGAAGCGGCTAACTCCTAGTCACTTTCCGTTTATACCTCAGGAGAATTTAACATTTGTAACAATCTCTCAACATTGTCTAAATCGCCAACTAAACGCCGCATTGGTTTTGGAGAAACTTTTACAAGCGTTGGTGTGGCACTGACTTGATCGATCTCGGCTTGCTCAGGATGCTTGGTGACATCAATGACTTTGAGCGTGTATGGATAGTGAAATTGCTCAAGCACTTGCCGTAGACTTTGTAGAATGCGCTCGGTTGTTGCACTATGCCCGGCGACAAAGAGGTGCAAAACGTAGGGTGTTTGTGGGTGTTGACGACTCAACGATTCAGGTTGCGATCGCTCAAAACGCACAACAAGGTCGTTTTCTTCCCAAAGTTGGGGAAACGTTGCGCGATACGTGTTCAGTAATATTGCATCGCATAAACCCTCTGCAACAGGCGCGGCTTGCCAAACCACATCAGTTTGAAACACAGCATTTAATAAAGCTTGATACCGCAGTACGAGCGGATATGCTTCAGCGTATGTTTGGACCTGCTGCGTTTGTGGGTCTAACCATCGGTCAATCGTTGCCGTATAGCAAGGCACTAAAAAGTGCGGCGGTTCTAATAAGTTGAGTATTTCTTGTAGACCTGCACACAAATGTAAATGCCAACGCCCTTGTTTACCAGGGTCGATGCAGTAAATAAGATCTCCCCCTGGCGTAAATAGCGCAATACCTTTAAATATTTCTGTATCTCTCGATTTAGCTTGATTCAACTGTTTGAATAAGGGGTCACGGTTCTTCTGGAGAAGAGGAACAAGTTACTGGCTATTAGTAACTAGTTATGATACACGCTTGACACTAATCACTAGCCACCAGCCACTAGCTACTAATTGCTCTTTCTTAGTTCTCTACCTAAACTCTACCGCGTAAAATCATCGCCATCTCGTTTGGCTTGGGTGATGTCTCTAACGCTGTTTCTTCTGTTAACCTTCCTTCTTCGTATAATCGATAAATTGATTGATTCATCGTACACATTCCCTCAAAGTTGCAGCGTGGAATGATTGCCTCTATTTCTTCAACTTCGTTGCGGATGATGTAATCCTTGATTGCGTCTGTATTAATCATAATTTCGTGAATTGCGGCGCGTTTGTTGTCCGTTGTCCGCACAAGGCTTTGCGCAATAACTGCAACGAGAGATTCTGCTACCTGAATGCGCATGGAACCTTGTTCATCAGGATTGTAGAGGTTTAAAATTCTTTCAATCGTTTTCACTGCACTATTAGTGTGCAAAGTGCCAAACACAAGGTGTCCGGTTTGCGCGGCTTTTAAAGCTGTATTTACCGTTTCGCGATCGCGCATCTCCCCAATCAAAATAATATCTGGGTCTTCGCGCAACGATGCTTTTAGCGCATTATCAAATTTCAACGTATGAATGCCCACTTCCCGTTGCTTAATGAGGGACTTTTTACTTTTATGTACAAATTCCACAGGGTCTTCAATCGAGATAATGTGTTTAGGCATTTCTTGATTGATGTAATCTACCATCGCTGCTAGCGTCGTAGACTTACCCGAACCGGTTGGTCCTGTTACCAAAATTAATCCTTTGTGGTAGTGGCACAAATCGCGAAAAACGGGCGGTAGACTGAGTTGTTCTAGCGTCAGAATTTTTAACGGAATCAATCGCAGCACCATCGCTGGACCATTTAACGCTACAAACAAGTTAATCCGTACGCGCGCTACTCCTTCGTACTGTGTCGCACCATCATATTCTAAATGCTCATAAAATTGTTGAATTTGTTGCTCTGTAAGAATTTCTTTGAGCCAGCTAGTAAATGTTGCTTCGTCTGTTTTGGGATAATCAGTAACAATAATTTCCCCACGTTCGCGGAAACGGGGCACTTCACCAACACCCAAGTGTAAATCTGAAATGCCTTTGTCATGAGCTTCGCGCACTAATTGCGCTAAGGTTGGGGCTGTAGTTGTTGAATTTTGTGCAGATTCAGTAGGCGATGTATCGAGTTGAGCAACAGTTTGCATCTGTAGTTGTGTATCTCTATCCGAATGATTCGAGACTCTGGATTTTGGTAATGGCATCGGTGGTACGCGGGGAACTACTGGTGCAGGAATTGGTAGACGCTGTGATTCTGTCATGTGTCGGCTGTTAACTAGTGGCTATTCTGGTCGAATATCAAATAAGGCGTGAGGAGGCACTGCATACTAAGTCGTGATATCCGCTTATAGCTTTCCCTAACTGTCATGCTTTATATCAGGTGTTGAATAGCAAGTATTTGAAGCGTTTTCTTTACTGTTGCTTTTCTTTATAAAACAGTCGTTTGAGCCACCAGTTTGTATGGAATTTGTTACAGTTTCGCTAAAAAATTAAAGCGCAACAATTATTTGTTTTTCAGTTTAAGTATTTATACTCCTACACGAGTGTTCTACCAAAATTAGTTGCTACTTATCAATTGGCGATCGCCACAATGCCTAAGTTAATCGCTAGAAGCTAAAGAAAAGTGAGTCGAGTCAGAACAATATTTAAGAAATATGCATTAATAACCTGAGTTGAGTGCTGCGCTTGATTGCCAATTTGCTCAGACTAGAATGCACAAATTATGAGAGAAGACCCATTTATTATAAATAAATGTTAAAGGCATGCAACGAATTTTGATCAGCTACTATTTAAACTCCACAACGTATATAACAGGATATTGACTAATGATGCTTGGGATCGTGCATTAGTGAGCTTTGGAGCTTTTCTTTCTATTGGTAGATGTCAAGGATAAATAACTAAAATCCAATAATTTTAATTGAGTAGTCATAAATACAAATACTCAAGTGTAAAGTTTAATAACTAAAAGATCATTTTAGCAATCAGCTTTTATATACTTATTTTCAATAGATGACGCTAGCTAAAACTAGCCGACGGGCATTTTACTTAATTCATTTTTTTATTCTCTGTGGAGGAGAAGTATATGACTCTAGCTCAAAGCTCCAGTCTAAAAAAGAACTATTATTTCTTCATGCTCAAAAGCTTTTTAATCTGGACTTTTACACTGGCAGTTTGCTTGTTAGTTGTTGGATTTCCGCTCGTGGTTTTAATGGCAACAGTGGGTTCGCTACTCTCAATTGTGTTGCAATCGGTGATACCAGTTAGTGCGGTTTTATTGGTTGTAGGTAGCATCATCACAATTAATGTATTAGCTGTAGTGGTTGGGGCTGGCGTACTGACGCTTAAAGGCATTCATCCAAAAGAAGTGAGTTGGCTCAACTGGCTACACGGCGAGGCAGACACCCTACATACTTCAGTTTACGCGGCTTGTCCATTAACGTGTGAACTGAAGCAATAAGGAGCGCTGGAAAAGCGGATACTTACAAAACGTGTCAAGTCCTTATCCGTAATAACAGTGGATCTGCCCGGTTGAAGCCGGGTTTTTTCATGCTAAAAATTGTAACTATTCAGGTCTGGTCATCGTTGAAAGCTTTAGCTGTTAATCGATTTCATCTAAATATGGTGTAAGGAGACAAAAGATAGGAGAACATATATCAGGGGAATTATATTCCCCTCAATCCAGTCTTAAACTCCTAGCACATGGCAAAGGTAAACAAGATCTGCATTATTTTGGGTACGCGACCGGAAGCAATTAAAATGGCTCCGGTCATTCAAGTTTTTCAGCGATCGCCACGCTTTGACACGCAAGTGATATTAACCGGTCAACACATTGAAATGGTTGCACAGGTCATGCAGTTATTTGACCTCGAAGCGAACCAAAATCTCGCAATTATGCAACCGAAGCAAACGCTCACTGATATTACTTGTCGCAGCTTACAAGGATTAGAAACCTTATTTGAGCAACTTCGTCCACAATTAGTCTTAGTTCAAGGCGATACGACGACGGCTTTTGCCGCAGCTTTGGCAGCGTTTTATCAAAAAATTCCCGTAGGTCATGTCGAAGCAGGTTTACGTACCGATGATGTTTTTAATCCTTATCCCGAAGAAGCCAATCGGCGGTTGATATCGCAGCTTACTCAATTACACTTTGCTCCCACGACGCTGGCGGTAGAAAATTTGCAACGATCCGGAGTTTTAGGAAAAATTCATCAAACGGGTAATACAGTCATTGATGCACTGTTATCAGTTGCCCAAAGCCAGCCTGCGTGCGATATACCTAGTTTGGAGTGGGGAAAATACCGTGTTTTATTAGCAACAGTGCATCGGCGTGAAAATTGGGGAGAACCCCTCCTGAAAATTGCAGAAGGATTTTTACAAATCTTAGAGGAGTTTCCTGATACAGCGTTGCTTTTACCGTTGCATCGCAATCCAATTGTGCGTGAACCGTTGCAAGCGGCGTTGAGTCATCACTCACGCGTGTTTTTAACTGAACCATTAGATTATGCCGAGTTGGTCGGAGCAATTGCGCGATCGCACTTACTGCTGACCGATTCAGGAGGATTGCAAGAAGAAGCGCCTTCATTAGGAAAACCAGTGCTAGTCCTGCGCGAAACCACCGAAAGACCCGAAGCGATCGCGGCAGGGACTGCTAAATTAGTAGGAACTGATCCAGCACAAATTGTTACTACAGCCAGCGTACTATTAAGTAACACCGATGCTTATCAAGCTATGGCAACTGCGATCAATCCTTTTGGTGACGGTCACGCAGCCGAGCGAATCTTGCAAATTGTAACAGAATATCTGGATGAGCAAGTCTTTGGGTAAAACTCACCCATAAACGCGTTATAAATCGTCAATTCGCGGATTGCGTTTAATCAAGCGCGAAATTAACTTCAGTTAGATGCTTTTTGTCCCCGCTAGCACCGAAAATAGAAAAAACCTCAGCCTAAAAGAGGAGTGATGATATAACTTATGGCACTCATGCAGTGGGCAAACGCCGTATCAACTCGTGCTTCGCTCGAAGCAGCCGTCGCAGAAGTTGTCGATAAAGCTTCTGCTTTGTTACAGTCACCCGCCGATCTTGGGTTAGTTTTTATTTCTGCTGCCTTTACCAGCGAATATCCCCGCCTGCTTCCGTTGTTACAAGAAAAGCTACGCAACATCAAAGTTCTGATTGGTTGTGGTGGTGGGGGTATTATCGGGACAAATCAACACGCGGTGCAGGAGTTTGAGGGTGTACCTGCATTAAGTCTGAGTTTGGCGCAACTACCAGGCGTCAAAGTTACACCTTTTCACATTGCGGCAGAGCAACTCCCCGATCCTGATAGTCCGCCGAAAGCGTGGGTAGATTTATTTGGTGTTTTACCTGCTGAGCAACCCCAATTTATTTTGCTATCCGATCCTTTTTCTTCAGGAGTCAATGATTTATTGCAAGGCATCGATTATGCTTACCCTAGTTCGATTACAGTAGGCGGGTTGGCAAGTGGTAGTCAAACTCCTGGGCGCATTGGTTTGTTTTGCAATGATAAGCTATACCGTTCAGGAACTGTGGGCGTTGCCTTGAGCGGCAATATTGTTTTAGATACGATTGTGGCGCAAGGATGCCGACCGATTGGCGAGCCTTACCGCGTCAGCGCTTCTGAACGTAACATTTTACTTGCTTTGGAAGAACAACCACCTTTAGAAGTATTGCGCGATTTAATTTCGAGTTTAAGCGATGCGGATCGGCAATTAGCTGAACATTCGTTGTTTATCGGAGTCGTGCGCGACGAGTTTAAGCAGAATCTAGAACATGGAGATTTTTTGATTCGCAATTTATTAGGAGTCGATCCAAAAGTAGGAGCGATCGCGGTTGCGGATTTAGTTCGCCCTGGACAGCGCATTCAGTTTCACCTACGCGATGCAGAAACTTCGGCGGATGATTTGGAATGGTTGCTACAACGTTATCAACAGACGCATCCGCATGTATCACCTGCTGGGGCGCTGATGTTTTCTTGTTTGGGGCGTGGCGAAATGCTCTACGGTAAACCTAATTTTGATTCGCAGTTATTTAGTAGCTATATGCCAAATATTCCCGTGGGCGGTTTTTTTGGTAATGGGGAAATTGGTCCTGTAGGCGGGAGTACTTTTTTGCATGGGTATACCTCAGTATTTGCAATTTGTCGCCAACCTTAATTTGAGTCTCAAATGACAAACGACTCGATTTCGCGATCAACCCACTCGCGTTGATATCTTTCCGCAACAAAAGGCTTAACAACAAACTTAGCAGGATTGCCTGCTTTGACATCAATGCGTAGAAATGAGTAGGGTCGCCGTTTATGCGAACCATGACCGCTGCGCCCAAGATAGAGATGCGATCGCGCGACTTCGCGTTCAGTATCACCAATGGTTTCGTGTAGCTGTGCGCCTTCTTTACGCTGTCGTCTTAAGCTATAACCACTTCCACCGCAAATAATCCAATTGATATAAGAATCGGCGTGTCCGGTATTGCCTGTAGAAAGATGCTCTAAGCAATGTGCATGACCTGTCAAAACTAAATCTACAAGCGGACGCTGCTGCGGTAGCCCGCCGAGTACTCCCGCCACTTCATCAAGTACCCAACGGAGATTACGACGTACTGCTAAAGTTTGTGCTTGATACCACTTCGTTGACTCAGTAACATAAGGTGGATGATGCAAATACACAACTCTACCGCGCACTTCTGGCGTGTTCCACGATTCAATGAGTCTTTGTTGCAACCACGTCAACTGCTCAAAATCAGTGACTGTAGTCTCATCCGCTGCTAGTTGCTTATCAATATCCAGCTTGACTTCCTCGACTTGTTCTAACTTTGCTTCTAGATCGTCAAGTCTTTCAGCTTCTTCTGGTGAATTTGCATTCAGCTTGCTTGCTTCCTCCATGATTTGCAGCTTTTCTTGCTCTAATTCATAAATACGACCTTCTAAAGTCCGCCGATAAGCTGCGCCTTCGCCTGTCGTGGGGAGGGGTGCTGGAGCGTTGAATGTGTTCGAGTCTAAAGCAAAAAAATCAATACCACCGCTACGAAAAGTGTAATATCGGTAAGGCAGTCTGGTAAACTCTCCTGGTTTATAAATCAAACAGCGACCTGTACTCGTTGTCGCGGTGTAATGTTTATCAAGATGGCGTTGCAATTCGGCATCAGTATCAAACGCTTTTAAGTAGTCAATAAAGGCTTTTGCATAAGCTTTACCTTGATTAGAACCATGCCAACCAATATCTAAGTCTAATCGTAACTTCAATATCCGCCTTAAAGGCAACGTTACGCCTCCCATCAAACCATAAATTAACGGCAGGTCGTAGTAGTCGTGATTGCCTAATACAGGTAGAATTGGTGTTTTAAATACCATCTTATCGTAGGCAATTTTTTTTGGTTTTTCACCGCCAACAATAAATTCTTTATAAGGCTCGATAAAGTTTTTTAAGTAGTATTCGCTCGACCCGACTAAATAAACAACATCTCCTGTATGTAGTATAAAGCGGGTGCGATCGCTATGCTCCAACATCTTGCTTGCGATCTGACGTTGTGGATTGTGTTTGCGATGTTTTCCTGAACCACTATCGCCAATAACCAAAAATGAAAATTCTGGGCTATCGTCTTCAGATGCCAATACAAATCGCGTTTGGTCAATTTGTCGTTCAAATATAACTGGGTCTTGCCACCGTACCCGTTGTTTCATTTTCTCAATTTTCACGGATATCGGCGGATCGGACACAAATTCCATAAACAGTATCTCGTTTGTCGTGTTTATCTCGTCGAGGCTCTTACTCAGAGTGATTGAATAGCGTTAAGCTTGGTTTTATAATTTAAGCTCTATTGATCGCTCAGCTAATTTGAGCCAAGCATAGATTACCTTCAGACTACAGCCTGCTGTCTCTATCATGCTGCATATTCTTGATGCAACAAAACGATATGTTAGCTCAAGATTCCAACTTACGCTAATATTTGAGAAACCTGAGTAGTCGGTGATCGCGTTTTGAATTTACCACAATTTGCCTCAACTCTCTGCTGGCGGTTTTTTGGACTCTACTCGTAGATTAGGTAATCCTTCTAATTTTTCTGTAGCCTCTTCTTCTGGAACCGCGGGGACAATAATTGTTAAGCCTCCAGGTACACACTCAACATTAATCGGTGTATTACCAACCAATTCGCCATCTACAACTACTTTTTGGGGTGGGTTGGTGAAAATTTTGATGCTTTTCGCCCGCAAGAAACCCGTATCAGGTCTATTCGCAACTTCGCCACTGTAAGCAGATTGTAAGAGATTATATGCAGCCGCGATCGCGCTCATTGTATTTGTCGGTGCAACGATTGTAACATCGAGTAAACCATCATCAATCAATAATTCTGCTGGTCCTTGCGCTAGTACAGAGGTAGGTGGCGCAGCATTTGCTACCGTTACTGCGGCTGCATTTAAGGTTATCACTTTGTCTTCGGTTTCAATTCGAGTTTCAAAAGACTCTAAATTACGTAACTCTTGAATACCTGCTAAAACATATGCAAGCATACCAAAGCGATTTTTTGCTTCGCGATCGGCACGTTCGACGGTTTCCGCTTCAAATCCTACTCCTGCAAGTAACACCATTGGTCTACCATTACAATACGCAGCATCGACGACGCGGGTTTTACCATCCAATATTGTTTGACAAGCTGCGGGAATTGTCGCCGGAATGCCTAAAGCCGTTGCAAAAGCATTTGCTGTCCCGCGCGAGATCACACCCAACGGAATCCCCGTTCCGACTACAGCTTCTGCCGCCGCAGACAGCGTACCATCTCCCCCAGATGCGATAATAATTTGTACACCTTGTTCCACAGCTTCTTTGGCAATTTCGTCAGCGTCTTGCTCAGGAGTCGTCATCCGAATATCAAGATCAAATTCAGGTTCTAGCATACTTTTAATTGTTGCTAAGTCTTGTTCGGAATTAGATTGACCTGCTACAGGATTAAAGATCAAGCAAGCTGAACGAGTCTGTCTTTGATTGCTGATAACTTGGTTGCTATATGCAGAAGAAACAATTACTTGTTTGCTTATTTGGTTTTCTGTGATGCGTTGCTTAGGTATTGCTTCTTGACGTGTTTGATTTTTAGCAATTAGTCTATCTTGATACTCTTTAATAACTCGATGATGGCGATCATTTAATTCATATAAATCTGCTGCTCGTGCATAATTATAGTTAGCTTCTTCTGGTTCAGTGCGCGTAATTTGGGGAACTTTTTCTAATTGCACAGATTCGATGTTGATGGCTAGCTGTGTATACGCTGCTCGTAGGTTCTCCTCATATTTGCTATCTACTGCTACTTGGTCGTTGTAAGCAGGAAGACTTTCTACTTGTTTGCGCTCTAACTCTAAGACATAAACTCGCTCGGCATCATAATCAATATGCGAATATCCTACTGGAAGCATAACTTGCTTGTTAAATATCCACAAGCCAAAGTCAACGACCAAGTAGCGAAAGTATCCTGTCTCATCTACTAAAATATCTTTGATGTAGCCAACTTTTTCTCGGGTCTTATCTGTATAAACATTAAAACCAATAATATCTTTGCCATTAAAAGATTCAAGATAACTTGGAGCAAAATCCTTAATTTTTTTAAGGGGCATAAATTTAACTCCTTGTGAGCATTGCGAATAAATTATCTTCTCATTTTGAGATTGTTGCAGCTAATATGTGTATGCTGTAGTCTTAGCTATTACTTAGTAACTAAATTTATATATTTATTACTCATTGGCACTTAGCAAAGTATCGAGCCTTAGATAGATCTAGATTGCTGTTTTGTGCCTTAACCTATTAGCCGCTGTGCTACTTGCGATGCTAACCAGCAGGTACAATCCTACGACAGGAGCGCGCTGTACACGCGCTTAATCAACGATCTACGTTGTATGCGCGGCAGTTTACCTAGAAATTATGAGTTTAAGTTACACGTCCACAAATATAACTTTCTGGTTATGCTGTAGGTGTATCTTACAACTGACTATCTATCAGCTAGCTCACAATACTAGTCAACTGCCGTAAGGCTTGATGTTGTGTTATTTTTTTCAACTCCCCAGGTAGGATTCGAACCTACGACCAATCGGTTAACAGCCGACTGTGAAGACTTGCTACGCAAGCCTTCTACAGTGATACAAGGTAAAAATACAAGCTTGATACAAGATTCATGCTCAATCGCATTGTTCTAACAATTATTTTTCTAAAGTTTAGTCGAGCGTAGATCGACTCAAGTTTGATACAAAATCAAAACAAAATTACCAATAAGTATTTACATCTATTGACTTTGTACTAATAGATGTAAATACTTCTTCGCTTTAACTAAGCGATCAGATTCATAATGTGCAGCAAACTTATTCGGCTGTCGCTTGTGTTAAGCGTTCGTTGCCATCGACTAATTCCAGTCGCACTCGCTTGCCAACTACCGCCGCAGCACGTTCGATTGTGTCTATCGTTACGGATGGATTGTCTGGATCGAGCAACCGATCAATCGACGACCTGCTTGTTTTCATCTGCTTCGCTAGCGCCGTTTTAGTTAGTTTCTTTTCTGCCATTGCTTGTTTTACTTGCCAGGCGATCGCGCGCTTGAGTGCGATCGCTTCTACTTCGGCAATTATTCCTTCTTCTTCTAACAGGTTGTCAAAAGATGAACCAATATGCGGATTTGTACTCATTTTATTGCCTCTAGTTTTCGCTTACGCTCCCTGGCTAAATCGAGATCTTGCTTTGGCGTTTTCTGTGTTTTCTTAATGAATCCATGCAACAAAACCATCTTGCCTTCATAAATGCAGAACAGTACACGCGCAATTCGACCTTGTGGTAGGTTCGTACGAACCTCAAGCAGCCCATTGCCGATTGAACGGCAAGTCGGCATTCCAATTGGCCAACCAAACTCCACTGTTTTGATGTCAGTGCCAATCAAATATCGCTCTTGCTTGTTCAATTCTTTGAGCCAATCACGCACTGGCTCAGCGCCAGTTTCGGTTTGGTAGAAAACAACAGGAATTCGTTTGTCTATCATCTCCCTCTATTTGTACCAAAAAAGGTACAAATAGGCAATACTCGGTCATTGACCAACGGCGCGGTATTGTCTCATGCGTTTGTTTGATATCGCGAGTATGCGCAGCCCCAAATCAAACACCTAGTTAGCTGTAGACACTCTCGCGGTAGCTAACTACGTGTCTGATTTGAACTAAGCTGTCATTTTAGCTACAGAAGCTATATCCGTAATAGCGGTAAATACCTATCGCTACTCAGATAAGGCGTAAATCGCTCAAGCGATGCGTTAGCACTTGACCTCCTCTGAGTCCCTTACGTTCTTCCCAGTGGACTTTCGCCTTATCAGCATTGATTTCTGTGATTGTGCCGTGCCAGTTGTAGGATTCGCGTTTGGGGTCAACGTGCGCAACTTTTGAGCCTATTTTGAATGGATGTGTATTTCCAAAAAAATTATTGTGGTTGTCTTGTGAAATAGAGCCAATTTCACCTATTGCATTAGCAACAACCGCTGTACTTCCCTCATTGTATGCACTTGAGGTATTTACAGTAAATTTTGCATTTAGATCGTCGGTGGAGCTTAGTGGAGCCTCCGGTGGAGCCATAGGGGGAGCCTCAACCCTTGCTAATTCTACGAGTGGAGCCAGTGGAGCTATTAAGCCATATTTACTTTCTAATTGTTTCACTAAATCCGTCACTTGCTGTTCATCGAGGTATTTTAGTTGCTCGATGAGTAAACGTAAGGTAGACAAAATAGCTCCACTGGCTCCACCTTGGCTCTGTGAGGGAGCTAAGGCTCCCCCTGTAGCTCCACCGATAGCTCCCCCTGTAGCTCCACCGATATTAATTCCGCTGAGATACCAGCTTCCTTTTTTGCCACGATTAGATTTGTCTTCTTCCCTTTTTATTTTTGGGAATAACTCAGAGAATCTTTGAAATACTTGGTGCGAAGCTTTCACCAGTTTGTCATCGCGGTGAATTGGTTCATTCCAAATATTTTTTTGTTTACCTTTAGCATCAGTTGTGATTTCTACATACCCGTTGTCTAAGTACCACTGAAACAGAAGGTCATACAACTCTCCAATAAAAACTTGACCACCGACTTGGTAATCAAGCCCAACCTCTTGACAGAACTCCAGTAGGTGATTATTCTCCCGCCTAATTTCCTGCAACGCTTCCTCGGTGCAGCTGTAATCGATGCCGTTCGCTGCAACATCAGGCAATGCAGCCAGCATTTTATTGAGCAGCGCTGGCACAACTTGCGTTTGTAAAAATGTCGGATCGTACTTAAAGCGCGGATCAGCCTCGATTTCCCCTTTATTTGGGTCGGCATTCAGCTTGAAAGTCTTATCGAAAGTCAGAACTGCCCAACGCGACTCATTAGCCTCTAGCGAGGCTTGTAGACGTGGCATATCGTTGATGTTGAACAGGAAGATGCAGCGCGGGTTCATGGGGCGCTCGTTGACGTTTTTAAGTTCGAGCGACAGCGTATCGCCAGTAATCGCCGCCTTCAAACTTTGCAACGAATCGATGCGCGACAAATTTGAATTCTCACTACTCCAACTGATCCGCGCGTGTTCGAGCTTGGCTAGCGTAAATTTGTGGCTGCTCGTGTCGTATTGGTGGAAATCATTAAACGTTGCACTGACAACCCCCATACCGCCGTACAGCGCTTGCACCGCTTCACGTAGGCTGTCTTTACCGTTGTTACCGTCGCCTTTACACAGCAGCGCTCGAACGCGACTTTTGAACAGACGGATTTTATCTAAGTCCAAACTTGCAGCCAGCGTTTTGATAAAAATGTCTCTTTGTGCAGGTTCAAGACACGACAGCAGGCGATCGCAATCCGTCGGGTCCGCATTCGGATTGAATTCAAATTCACTGACGTAGGTGTAAATCACTTCATGGTTGTGTGGTGCAAGTTGCCACGAAGGGCGTTTATCTTCCCACGAAATTGTTATCCGTCCGTTCAAACAATTAATTCCTGGCGGGTTAACGAGCGCCGGATCAACCGCGAAACTCACCAGCGACCAATTCCAAATCGCATCAACGTAACTCGATTTTGCGTAGGCGTAAGACCAGTTGTTGCTATTTCCCTGTACTGGCGTTGAATTGCACCACCGCGCGATTCTTGCTTTCTCCGCAGCGGTCGAGACAAGCGAGTAATGCGTACCTACCCATCGATACAGTTGCCCGTCAAGCGCAATCCAATTTGTATCGCTGTAAAGCGCATCGATTGCTTTTTGTGTGAACACTTCGTTAGCGGCTGGAACCGTTAACTGGTGGTCATTTGAGGTATTATCTTGACAAATAATACCTTTTTTTATACGCGCGCCCGCGCGTGAGAGATCATAATTTTTATTAGTATTAATAGCATTTAGTATTTGGTCTTTTGTTGCGCCGTCGGCAATCCAATCTGAAACATCTAAACCGCCTGACGCGGGTAAATTCTGCCAATAAAAGTCGCCTGGCGGCGCGTATAACCATCGCGCATCAGGAAAGTCCTCAGCGACCATTTCCATGTGCTTTAAGCCTGGTTGATCGCGGTCAGGGCATAAAACTATATCCGCGCCCTTTAAGTCGTCTAAATAGCCCCCATACGCGCGGTATTTACCTGAACCACCTAAAGTAGTCGTCGCGGCTAGTCCAATGCGGTGTAGCGCGTCAGCAACGCCCTCACCTTCAACGATAAAAATCGGTCTCCCCGCAGCGATCGCCTTCCTAATCTGCTGGTAACGGTAAATCGGAATGCGCGGTCGAATTTCTTCAGGACATCCCTCTAACCACCGCTTGCCATTCCAGTGATACTGAGCGAAAGACTTTTTGCCGTTGCCATCGTCGATGCGCAGCACCTTGATTAGCGGGTTGCCTTCGCGATCGCAGTAAAAGAATTCTTGTTTACTCGCGGGTCGAATCGGTTTGAGCGGCGCGTCAGGCGCGTAAAAGTAAGAACCGTCCTTATCTGTCTTCTCGGTCTGGTGCCATCCGTTTGCAGGTTCTGCACCACGCTTGCAAACGGTTAAGTCTCCGAGTCGATAGCACCAGTCAGGTTTACCGCAGTGAATGCACGGTTCAGATTTAGAAACTTCAGTTAGTTGGGCTTGAGTAGTACGGTTGTATTCTTGCATTACAGCACCTCCATCAAACTGAAGGTGTGCAAGTCTGTCACAAGATTTAGCGAAGTTGTGTCGCTGGCAACTGCTATGCCACTACCAAGTGTTGTATTATTCATATATGCTTTTGCTTCGATATGAAGCGTATAACAGCAAAAAGCAGCCCCGTAGAAACTCCGTCAAAAGTCTTACAGGTGCTGCTTTTTCATTTTTATACACTCCAAATTTAATCAGGAATAGAATCAGCAAAAATCAGGGTAAATACGCAAAATCATCAGATTTACGGATACACTGTCTGATTCTTGAAATTCAGCATACCAAAACTTGAGGGCGATCGCTCTAAGGAGTTTAGAGCGATCGCGCTTTGTAACCTTGTTCAGCCAAGAGCAATCATACAAACTTACTGATTAAGCCGCCACCGTTCGCCATCCCAAATGTAACCAGCGTTCTTCAATTGGCTAAAAATCTTTTAATGCAAATGTGCGATCGTAATTTACTGACTCAATTATTTTTTAAACTTACATGGATAAAGTAACAGAAGCCTTAGAAATTATTCAGCAAGGTTACGAGCGCGTATTAAAAGAAAAGCAAGAAGCTTACGTCTGTCAGTTGACAAACAACAATCAAGGTTTCAATACTTGGGAGATCGACGCAATCAAACAAGAGGTAATTAAACTTCGCTTTGATCTTCCCGTACACATCTCAATCTTGCCCATAGGTAAACAGCCAACTTCACGCAAGTTATTTGACAGACTTATCGATATATATTGCAACAATCAAGCTTTACAAAAAATGGTTGTCGAAATGAAAAAACAACCTAGATAATATAAAATTCCTATTAATCCTACAGAAGGTATATTTATGTCAGCAGTTGCAAACGGAAACCAAACTCTTCATAAACCTGAACAGAAAGAAACTGAAGTTAAACCAAAACGAAGTGGTAATCCTTTAATGAAAGTTATCAGCCCTGATATGTTGTCTAATCCATATCCACTAGACTTTATGGACGAAATGATGAGCAATGAATTTTGCTATGAGAAAGCAAACAAGCAATTACTACAACCACTCGGATTCAAAACAGAGAAAGAATGGTTAGCTTTTTGTAAGCAAGTGTGGATTTGGAGTGAGTCAGCCCAAGAAAGAGAAAGCGAAGCAATAGCTAATCAATTCTTGAGCCAATACCAAAACAACACCAAAATCATCGAAGTCCTTAAGCAGAAGCTATCAGAACGAACACAATAATTCCAGTCGTTAATGTCTTCTAGCGTTTGGATGTTGGCAACCGCAATTTTTAACGCGTCGAATTGTGCGATCTCTAAATTGCTTAGTAACCAGCACGGGGCGTTAACGAAATAGATTAGATAGTTCCGAATGAGCGCAATTTCTTGAGAATTAGGGGCGGGGTTTTTGTGCGGAGCGCTCCAGTAGTTCGTCAGGATAAAAACAGCTTCACTCAGTTCTTCATTGTTGTGATATTGCCACCTGAGGGGTGTTCCGTAGCGTCCGTATTTAACAGTAGGATTTAGGGTTTGTAGCATAGTTTCTAGATAGTTAAGACTTATTTTATTCTGCTGTTACGACTATTGTCAGCCAGAAAGATTAGAGAAGAAATAAAGTTTGCTTTGTGGAAATCGGCAAATAAAAAAACTTGTGCGCTTCGCACAAGGAATAGATAAATCAAACTAGATACTGATTAGTCTATAGGGCGTAATTGTGACAACTTCAACTTATCTGCATAGTTTTTATCGATCATCTGAGTAGAAGTGTCACACCATTTAGCAATTACAGCGCTTGGAACTCCGTTAAGCAATTGCAGCGTGATAAAAGTATCTCTGCAATTATAGGGTGTAGTATTTGGTTTGATTGGATCAACAATTGTATGCCAAGCGCGTTTAGTAAAGTTGTTATAGTTGATGGGCTTACCAGTAGGTGAGGGAAAAACTAAAGTGTTAGGTTTAACGTTTTCTGGTTTGATTGACAATAACAAAGACTGTACTCGCTTGCTAAGTGCAATCGCTCTAGATTTATTATTTTTTGAACCCTCGGACCAAACTTGCGATCCATCGGCAAGTGTTTGAATAGAGCCGTCAAAAATAACAGAAGTACAATCTTGAGAAACTTTACCCCACATAAACCCGATCGCTTCACTTGGACGGCATCCAGTAAAAAACCAAAATTCAACTATTGCAGCGTAGTGATTGTAACTAAGACCATGACGTTGATCGTGCTTGAATGCATGAATAACGGCATCTCGTTCATCTGGAGTGAATGCATCTGGAGTTGGATTAACGATCGACTGCCGTTTAGGCATTTCAGACGATAAACCTCGATAGGGATTATCAGCAATCAATCGATGTTTGATTCCCCAGTTACAACAAGCTGACAAGTATTGCAGCATCCTACGTGTCTGATCAGTTGTTGTGATATTGAGTAAGACGTTTTTAGTCTTTAATCCATCAAAAGTCAGGTTCTCGCCTAGTTTATCGAGTAGTTTAGTAAATTTTCGATACTCGTCTTGACTTTTAGGTTTGAGGTTAGGAAGTCGATCGTCAAGAAATTTATCCCATAGTTGCCTTAATTTGATTTCTGAGACTTGTATCGGTGATACAAGCTCTAAGACAGTTGGTTGTGACTTGCCATATTTCTGGAGAGTAGGATCAAAGCGCTCAAAGGTAATATCGCTGTCTATGACTTGTGCTTTGGCTCTAGCTGCGATGAGCGCGTCTCTAGAATCCCTTCCGACGGTAAGTGAGTATGTTTTACTTTTGATCGTCCACCGGAGGCGTATGCTCTCTCTAAATCGCTCAATCGTGATTTTGCCTAGGCGTTCTTTACCTGCAAAGAAATTAGATTGTGCCATTCTTGTATCTTAGACTTACTATCTATTGCAGTGATACAAGCTTGATACAAGGTTAACGGCTTGTCAACTCATCTGTCTACTACCGCACACGGTAGGTAAAGCGCTGTAATGTTTGATATTGTGTTGTTTTTTCTAACTCCCCAGGTAGGATTCGAACCTACGACCAATCGGTTAACAGCCGACCGCTCTACCACTGAGCTACTGAGGATTGCGAATTCCTATATTAATAGCAAACGATTGTATTTGGCAAGTGTTTTAGCAAAAAAACTTTAATGCTGCTTTTGCACTTCCACATCAGCTTTCCTGCTAGCTAAGTATTCAAGGGGTTTTTAGGTCTTTTTTATCCCCATTCTCATTTCTGCTAAACGCTGTCGCGCTTTAGTGTCTATAGAGTTTGCTAAAAAACGGCTAGCTGGTTTTCTAGCCGAGGTTTTTTCCCGCCGCATTCTACAAGCTGTTGTTTGTACCTCGAACTTAAGTTGTGCTGCTGACAACCATTCTGCCCCATAACCTACTACTGTCAATTGCTGTGCTCTATCAGATGTAGCAACAATTATGCGAGAAATGCGAGAGTAGATTGGTAGTTTACTATTTTTGTTCGTAGTATCGTTAGGCTCGATACCGCGCAGATATGGTCGAAACCCTGCACACAGTTTTTCGATGTATGTATCAGCAGTTTCACCAAAATTTGTGTAGTAAACGGACAAAGTTTCTGTAATGACTTCGTAGTTACTACAGGTATTTTGATAATGAGCATCAAAGACGACTTGAGTAATATATCCTTGATAGGCGCTGTAATTTGTCAAGTCTTCGATTAATTGCCAACGCGACGCTTCTAGTCCGTCGCTATCTCGTATCTTTTTTAAACAAGACCAAGCGCCAATTATATTGTAGCCGTCAACAAGGAGGACAGCTTGTGGTGAGGAACGGGGCATGATGACCAGCAAGTATTGCTAAAGTTAACATTATTTATTCATATCTTAATAGTAATCGAGGTATATCCTATAACATTTTGATAGATACACGTAGAGGACGCGCTTCGCAGGCTCGTGTTTTATGGTTAAAACAGGCGCTGCTAGGTAACGTTTAGCTAGTGCGCAATGGAATAGTTCAGAGCCTCTATAATTCTCTAACTATTTTGATCATGACCACAAACAGAAGCTCAAGCTTTGGCTGTGTTGGTCACATTTTCAGATAGAAATGCATTGATTAGGATGCTAATTCTACTTGCATCAAACGCTGTTTCAGCCGCTGCGGATCGCCACGATCTACTACGCAGCCCTTTTCTAGCAGAAACGCCCCATCGCAATAATCGAGTTCATCTAAGCGATGCGTTACCCACAAAGCTGTTAAATTGCGGCTTTTAACTAACCGTCTTACTTGTGCAACTAAGTCGAGTTGGCTATCTGGATCGAGGAGTGCTGTTGGTTCATCTAATAGTAGCACTTCGCTTTGCCGTGCGATCGCACCGGCGATCGCCACTCTTTGTTTTTGACCCCCACTTAATGCATAGATGGGTCTGCGCTGTAACTCTAGGAGATTGACTGCTGCTAGCGCTTCAGCGACTCGATGACGGACTTGAGTTGGAGATAGTTTTTCTTCTACCAACCCAAAAGCGACATCAGCGCCAACAGTTGGCATGACAAGTTGGTGGTCAGGATTTTGGAATACAAAACCCACAGGCGCTAAAACTTGGCGATCGCCCGACGTAGGAGTTAATAGACCTGCTAAAAGTTTTAGAAGCGTTGATTTTCCACTACCATTAGTTCCTAGCAGCATCCAAAACTCGCCCTGCGGAACTTCTAAGGTGCATGATTTTAAGACATCTGCGCCGTTAGACCAACTAAAGTATAAATCGCGCACCTGAATGGCAAATTCAGCCATATAACCACCAACTGTTAAGTTTATTCTGCTAATGCAAAGAAGCCAGGAGGTCTACCACTAGCCGCAGCACCTGTTTTTTGAGACATCTGAATGCTAGAAATGTCACTCGCGCGTACAGCGACTTTTTTTTCTGTCTGACCCTCACAGGTTAATTCTATAACTTCAGTGCTACCAGAGCGCATAGCTTGTAACAGTTGCTGATAAACAGCTTCTGCATCTTCTGTAACCTTGCGTTGCACCGAGACGGGAAAGGGTGTGTTTTTGAGCGTTAAATCAATGTTAAACATTGTAACTGTTTATGTACTTATTAGCTATAAATCTCATTTTCATTTTAGCTAGCACGCGAGTATCAACACGAAAATTTTGGTTTATATCAAGCGATAGTTGCTAAATTTCTTTAGTTATGAGTTGCTTCACTTAGTTTAACCAAAGATTAAATTCTGGCAAGGATATTGTCATAAAACGAGGTTTAGTAGTACAAATATGATTAGAATAGGTAAAGAATCGTAAAGTAAGTTGACAAATCAACTCGTATCCTGCTTTCGGTAGTTGTAAAATTACCAAATAAAGGTGGACGATTCTAACACGAAATTATAATATCTGGAGTTTTTGCTATGACAATAGCAGTAGGACAGCCAGCGAGTCGAGGATGGTTTGACGTCGTTGATGACTGGCTAAAACGAGATAGATTCGTATTCATCGGGTGGTCAGGACTGTTACTATTTCCCTGCGCGTACATGGCGTTAGGGGGATGGCTAACCGGAACAACATTCGTGACATCGTGGTACACGCACGGAATTGCATCGTCATATTTAGAAGGATGCAACTTCTTAACAGTAGCAGTATCAACACCAGCAAACAGCATGGGACACTCATTGCTGTTCTTGTGGGGGCCAGAAGCGCAGTGGGACTTCACACGTTGGTGTCAGATGGGCGGATTGTGGACATTCGTAGCACTACACGGAGCATTTGCCCTGATTGGCTTCATGCTCCGGCAATTTGAGATTGCCCGCCTAGTGGGAGTCCGGCCCTACAACGCGTTGGCATTCAGTGCACCGATTGCGGTATTCGTCAGCGTGTTCTTGATGTACCCCTTGGGACAATCAGGATGGTTTTTTGCTCCCAGCTTTGGCGTAGCAGCGATTTTCCGCTTCTTGCTATTTTTCCAAGGATTCCACAACTGGACACTCAACCCCTTCCACATGATGGGAGTAGCCGGCGTGTTAGGTGGGGCGTTGTTGTGTGCGATTCACGGTGCAACCGTAGAGAACACACTATTTGAAGACGGTGACAAAGCCAACACGTTCCGTGCGTTCAACCCAACACAAGCGGAAGAAACCTACAGCATGGTGACCGCGAACCGCTTCTGGTCGCAAATTTTCGGGATTGCGTTTTCCAACAAGCGTTGGTTGCACTTTTTCATGTTGTTTGTGCCGGTCACTGGCTTGTGGATGAGTGCGGTAGGAGTTGTCGGTTTAGCACTTAACTTGCGGGCGTATGATTTCGTCTCGCAAGAGTTGCGTGCGGCAGAAGACCCCGAATTCGAGACATTCTACACCAAAAACATTCTGCTCAATGAAGGTATTCGGGCTTGGATGGCTCCCCAAGACCAGCCTCACGAGCATTTCCAATTCCCTGAAGAAGTATTGCCTCGTGGTAATGCTTTGTAAGGCGGCTTGAAACAATAGTCTAGAAGTCCCTGCCTGAAAAGGTAGGGATTTTTCTATTTGTAGTCAAAATTGAGAAAATCATGTGTTATCTTGAATAAGGTTGAACAAACCCAGAGCTAAATACTCTGCCCTTTAGAGATTTAGTCCGGTTAGGCAACAAGGAGGTGATGCCCATGATAGAAAGTAGTAAACGCGTGGGTCATCAGGTTGGAGCAAGCCGGCTGTGTGCCGGGGCTGTTCTCTAAAAGTTAGCTTTAGTCTTATTGATAGACTAAAACAACTCAATTAGCTAGGCTGATTTTCGGAGTTCCTTCCGGCAGTCTGGTTCCAATCTGAAGACCCAACTAGACCGCTCTCACTTAGATCTCCTTGATCTCCTGTGAGAGCGGATAGTTTTTTTGGGGTATTTGGTAATCGATAAGCAAAAAGATTTTCACTATCAATTACCTTTGTGAGTGTTCTAAATTCAACTGAGATTACGGGTGATATCTGGAGCAACTAATAAAGTTGCAGTACCAGAAGTGTAACGATGGTATTGGTTGCCATCATCCAGTGTTGTCCCCTCAAACAGCCATCCTTGCCCAGTCGAGATGAGCGAGTCACCAGCATTACCATTGACAATCAATTGATTAGTTGAATCAGATAAATTGAGTAAATCTAAGCGCGTTAGTTGCAAAGTATTGTCGCCTGAACCCGTCAAGTCAATAATCTCAATACTGCGAATGCGGTTATTGGGAATTGCGGTTAAATCAAGCGTGACGCCACTACCACCGATAGCCAAAGTATCTGTACCACTACCGCCATCCATGCGGCGATTTTGAGGGCTATAGATCAGGACATCATCACCAGCACCACCGTAGAGAACGTTACTACCACCGCCACCACGCAAAGTATCATTGCCAAGTCCACCAATGAGAATGTCATCTGTCTCAGTGCCAATGAGTAAGTCATTACCTGCTGTTCCTTGACGTGTCACTTGTCCTGTGAAGTCTTGTCCATAAATGACGTAGCTTTCTCCTGCACCAACACGACCATTAGGACTAGCACCAGGAGCGCCTAGAATAATGTCATCATAGCCATCACCGTTGATATCTCCTGCGTTACTTACTGCAAGATTGTTGCTGTTAATAATAAAGCCATTGCTGCCATCAATTGTTGTCAAATCAAAACGAGCATCGAAGCTTGAATTACCAAATAATACATAGGTTTCTCGGCTAGGAAAAGCTCCACTGATAATCAAGTCATCAAAACCATCACTGTTGACATCTCCGGCATTACTTACGGCAAAGTTGTTGCCCTCAATCACAAAGCCATTGCTGCCATCGAGAGTTGCGACATCAACACGGGCATCGAATCCTGTGGTTTTGCCAAACACCACATAGCTTTCTTGGGCACCAGGTGCGTTAACAATAATGTCATCAAGCCCGTCACCGTTGACATCTCCGGCATTGCTTACTGAAATAGCAGTAGAGTCGTTACTAATATTAATTCCATCAATGACAAAGCCATTGCTGCCATCGAGAGTTGCGACATCAACGCGGGCATCAAATCCTGTGGTTTTGCCAAACACTACATAGCTTTCTTGACTACCAGAAGCACCGATAATGATGTCATCAAGCCCGTCACCGTTGACATCTCCGGTATTGCTTACTGAAATAGCAGCAGAGTAACCACTCAAATCAATTCCCTGCAGGACAAAACCATTACTACCATCAAGTGTTTCCAAATCAAGACGAGCATCAAATCCTGTCTCTTTGCCAAATATCACATAGCTTTCTGCTGCGAATAATTGACCATAAAGATTAACATCAGAAGTGCCAATAATGATGTCATCAAAGCCATCACCGTTAATATCTCCCGCATTACTTACCGAAAGTGGAAAGGAAACGGAGTAGAAGAGATCGACATTATTCCCCTCGATCGCAAAGCCATTACTACCATCGAGCGTTGCTAAATCAAGACGAGCATCGAATCCTGTTGCTTTGCCAAACACTACATATACTTGTGTTCCTGAGTCATATATGCGATTACCATAATCATCAACGCGGTCACGAGAGGAACCACTCGTGCCAATCAGAACATCAGCAAAACCATCACCATTGATATCACCAGCACTACTAACTGAAATAGTAGAAATATCGTAGTTATCAATTCCTTCAATGACAAAGCCGTTGCTACCATCAAGAGTTGCTAATTGGACATTGGCATCAAACTCAGAAGCTTGACCAAAAACTACATAACTACGTGACAATCCCCTACGAACTATATTGCCATTTCCACCAATAATGAGATCATCAAACCCGTCACCGTTAATATCTCCTGCACTACTTACTGAGTTACCTGCGGGAAACCGAAAGTCACCTTGCAAAGTAAAGCCATTACTGCCGTCGAGTTCAAACAGAGATAGGTTAGCGCCATTGTTATTGAAGCTGAAGTAAGCTTCATTAATATCAAGTGCTGTAGTGCTTTGGATAATAGCAATTAGTTCATCTGTTGCACCTTGTTGCCTATAGTAAAGTGCTGTGCCTGTTGGTAAGCTTTCGGGGGAAGCAGCTAAGTAGTAATCTGAACGTGTGCCGTTGAGTCGAATAGTATCTTCATCAGGGTTAAAGTCTGTAATTAAGGCATAATCGCCAAAACCAGGAGTTGTCGGGTTGCCATCGTTGTAAAAGACAGTTGTGGCACTGCCTAAAATAAAGAGGTCGCTGCCACTTCCACCAGTCAGTGTGTCTATTTCACCGATGCCGCGATTTGTACCGGCAAGGATATCATCACCTGCACCACCATCAAGCAAGTCGTTACCAGCTTGTCCTCGTAGAGTATTATTCGATGAGTTGCCAATAATGATGTTGTCTAAACTATTGCCCGTGCCACTAATGCCAGAACTAAAAATCCTGCCTTCGTCAACTTCTTGTTCAGCAAGTGTCAGGTTTTCTATGTTATCTCCCAAAGAATAGCTATTGTAGGCAATAACTGTATCTATACCCGCATTGGGAGCTTCAATGATGCGATCGCCTGATTCAACTATGATGTATGTATCGTTGCCATCGCCACCAACTAAGAGATCTGGGCTGCCATCTCCATAAAAGAAGAGAAAGTCGTATAAAAAGAAACTCCGGCGAATATTAACGTCACTAGGAATTAGAGTATCGTCACCATCACCACCGTAAAGGATGTCGCTACCGCCGCCACCATCGAGACTATCGTTACCCGCGCCGCCATAGAGAGTATCGTTACCCTCGTTACCGAAGAGGCGATCGTTTCCTACTCCACCATCAAGAAGATCGTTGAAATTGCCGCCGTAGAGTGTATCATTACCAGCACCGCCAAAGAGAGTATTATTTCCTCCGGCATAGCCGATTTGATCGCCATAAAGGACATCGTTACCATCGCCACCGTAGAGGATGTCATTGCCAGTTCCACCGATGAGAGTATCATTACCAGCACCGCCAAACAGAGTATCGTTACCCGCTAAGCCAGAAATAATATTGTTACCACTATTACCAACAATCCGGTTAGCAAGTGCATTTCCTGTGCCGTTGATGTTGCGATTTCCCGTGAGAATGAGATTTTCAACATTATTTGGCAGTGTGTAGCTGACGGAAGAGCGTACAGTATCTATACCTGCGTTGGCAGCTTCCACAACGATATCGCCTACATTATTGATGATATAAACATCGTTTCCTACTCCACCAATGAGTGAGTCAATTCCTGCTCCACCGTTAAGTGTATCGTTGCCTCTACCGCCGTAAAGCGTGTCATTGCCTGCTAACCCTAGCAGCAGATCGTTGCCTGCTAAGCCAAAAATCGTATCAGCAAATCTTGTTCCTACTAACGTATCGTCGCCTGGGGTGCCTCGGATGATTGCCATAGTGATGCCTTTTGCCTTTCTTAAATAACTTGAAAATTTCAGGCACTGGACAGAATAATTAAGTTGTTTTCCTAACAGGAAGCATGCAACTTAACTGTTCATAGTTTGATAATTTATCAAGAAGAGAAGTGTATTTTCTTCTTGTAGGTAGCATAAGTCATCGAGCTATAGAAAATATAAAGTTTTAGTAAAGCTAAAGTAAAATAAGTCCAATAAAATAAAGCTTTGGTAAAGTTTTAAGCTGAGAAATTCGTAAGATGATAGGCAGCGATCGCGATCGCAATTAATAGTTGTTTTTAGTCACAATAGTATTTGATTTTGAAAAAGAGGAGTTCCTCAAATTAAAGGAACTCCAGCTTGACTAATTAATAACTACAGCCAAGTTGTAGGCATTGTGCTAAGCATTATTTTTGACTTTAGCGTTTCTAATGAGTTGCCGCATTGTTGCCGCTAAACTTAAACCGGAAGCTTCTGCTAACTTTTCTAGCTTTTCTTTCTCCACATCATCAAGCCTAAGGGTTAGACTATGCTTTTTCTCCTTCATAGCTATGCTCCACTGTACCAATATGGTATCATTATGGCATAGTCAATAAAGCTGCAATCTTTGCCCTATGTGAATTGCGCCTACTTTCTACATATAATGAGTAGCTAAGGCGCACTAATTAAGCAAACTTAGTAGCGGAATACTGTTCGCAAAACGCCAATGACAACATCATCATTATTCGCATTGTGATTTGGTGCTGTTAGCCAGATCACACCAGGAGTGATTTGGATATTGTCGGTTAACTGATATCTATAAAATGCTTCGAGGTGAAGTGAAGTATCTGGATCAGCCTGTCCACCATTGAGAGTGCTAGAAATTTCTGTAACTTTGGGTTCCATACCTACGAAAATACCACCCAAGTTTCCTTCCCTACCTAAGTTAGGGAAAGCAAGACCTACTCCCCAGTTCCAGACAGTTGCATCACCCCTACCAATATAGCGCTGGTTCGCATATCCTACCCAACCACTAACCGCAAAATTAATGCCAAGTCCGAGTGTTCCTGATACTCCATAAGCATTAACCGAAACAGGTCTACCAAATGTGTCATTCGCCAGGTTACTACCAGTACTTGTTCCAAAGGGAATAAAGTCTGGATTGAGTTGGGGGTCTAAGCCTTCGCCAAAGAAGAACGAACGACTGTAGCTATTAATGTACGTCAATCCAATTCTGGCATTTTCGCTAGGACTGAAGATAACTTGCGCTAAAGCACCGTAGTTACCATCGAATAAACCATTTTTTTCATTAGGTCTTGCTGCATTAATGCTAGGAACAAGATAACCCAAATTTAATTCCAAGTTGTCGCTAAAGAGGTGTCTTACACCTAATCCAGTACCACCGCTGTAGTTATAAATTGGATTGCGTAGCGCAAATAGCGAAACAGCCCCACCATCGAAATAAGGGTTAAGCTGAGAAGACGCATCTAAATCAACAAAACCATTACCTACCGCTGCAAGGTAAACATTTGTTCTAGAAGTGATTGGAAAACGGTATCGCAGCAATGAAAGTCCAATGTCATTTCCGCTATCGCCATCAAATTCTACTCGACCTTCGTTTGTTAGTAGAGGACCACTATTTGTCCCGCCAAGCGGTGTAATGTTATTTCCTTGAATACGTGTTGTTAGCAAGTCTGCACCAGTAAAACTGGTATTAAAGTTCAGTTGTGTTCTTTGACCTAGTGTAGGAATGCGGTCAATCGGTTCTCCGGCGGCGTTATCTCCTGCTAAAACACTTGTTGCAGCAATAACAATCTCTCCATTGAGCCGCGTTATTGTCGAAAATTGATTTGCTTCAAGTTCAGCAACTTGGGCTTCTAATGTATCAACACGACCGCGTATTGTTGCTAGTTCTCCAGTAAATTCCTCTTGTAATCGTCGCAAGACATCTAAATCTTCGCGGGTAACTTGATTTGCGGTTGCTGTCGTAATTAACTCATTCACTCGATCTAAACAAGCGTTTAGACCAGCTGCAAATTCATATCGCGTTAATGCACGATTACCTCGATAAGTACTATCAGGGTAGCCAGCAATACAACCGTAGCGTTCAACTAATGACTGTAACGCTTGAAATGCCCAATCAGTAGGTTGGACATCTGACAGTTGCGATACTGAAGTTACTTGCCCCATTGGCTGTTGATTATTTGCTGTCAGTATATCAACTGGTAACGTATTGGTTTGCAATGAATTTATAGTAGATGTACTATTATTATCTAAGGGAAAATTATCTGCTATAAATGTCGATTCTTCTAGCTGAACGATCGAATCAACGACTAAGCTTTGTTGAGATTGAGTTAAAATACTCGGCTGTTCTTCTGCAATATTTGGTTCAGCAGAGCTTTCAATGTTCTCTTGAATAACTTGCGCAGATGTGGGAATTGTTGCAATTAAATTTGCAGCTATAACGCTTGCAAGCGGGGCTAAAACGTAATGTTGTTTTTTTTTCATTTCTCCTCAATTTACTCTGTTTAATTAAGCTGCGTGTCAGCAAAAACAGAGCAACACCTTTAGTAGACATTGCATACACAAAACAACCTGTTAAGCCATATATGTTCTAGCTTTACAGGAATACTAGTTGTTTAATCACTTCCATAATTCTATAAATATTAGTCTGTTTATATTATCAACACTTTACAAAAATCAAACATTTGGCAAGCGAGTTGAAGGTTAACAGTTTTATATTTTTTGAGGTAAAATAACGTTGACAATCAGGACGTAGCTGGAATCATTAAAATAATTAATATTAGAGCAATCAACATCTATCTTAAGATTGAGAGCAACTATGTCTTTATAGTGTGATTAATTGTATAGTGAGAATAACGACTAAGCTGTCCTATCATCTTTATAGTTGAAATAGAGAACTAGATAAAGTTTTAAGTTCTTATTTTCCAAGGTTACTTAGTCTAAATAAGTATATTTTCCCTGCTTAGTTAGCAACAGGGATGAATGAAACTACACATTTCATCGTGTGAAGTTTTAATTTGGATTGTCGCTTATTAAATGTTGATGCATTAACTTCAGTATTTTTACTGAAGCTTGAGGAGGGTTGTTGTGAGTGGGTTAGATATCTTTTTTTTGGTCGCTTACTTTGTTGCAGTAGGTGCAATTGGATACTGGTCGAGTCGAACAAGTTTAGAAAGTAGCAAATCATACTTTCTCGGCGGTGGTGGAATTGGTTGGATGGCGATTGGTGCTAGTTTGTTTGCTAGCAATATTTCGGCAGAACACTTTATTGGGCTAGCAGGTACAGGAGCGAGTTCCGGTTTAGCAGTAGGGCAATTTGAATGGATTGCTTGCTTTATGCTGCTTTTGTTGGGGTGGCTTTTTGTCCCGTTTTATTTGCGCACTGGCGTGTTTACAATGCCAGAATTTCTAGAAAAGCGTTTTAACTCGCAGTGTCGTACGTATTTATCTACCGTTTCGTTAATTGCGTACATTTTCACGAAAATCAGTGTAGCAGTCTATGCGGGTGCGCTCGTACTGCAAACAATTCTTGGATGGAATATCTGGCTGGGTGCGATCATTTTAATTATCGCAACAGGAGTGTACACAGTCTTTGGTGGGTTGCGTGCAGTCATTTATACAGACTTTTTGCAAGCATTTATCTTGATTGGAGGCGGAATTTTCCTGACAGCGATCGCAATTACCGATGTCGGTGGTTTTGGTTCTTTTATCGAGCGTGCCGAACCCGAATTCTTTAATCTGTGGAAAGCCGTCAATCACCCTGAATTTCCTTGGACTGGTATTTTATTCGGAGCACCAATTCTCGGACTATGGTACTGGTGTACAGACCAAATGATTGTACAACGAACGCTTGCAGCACCGGATATTGAAAATGCACGGCGATCGACAATCTTTGCGGGATTTTTGAAATTATTGCCAGTCTTTATCCTTGTACTGCCTGGAATTGCCGGTCGAGAACTCTTTCCTGATGTTGCACCTAACCAAATGTACGCGACGATGGTGAATGAACTGCTACCGTCTGGCATTAAAGGTTTAGTTGTAGCGGGCTTACTTGCAGCTTTGATGAGTTCGCTCTCCAGCGTGTTTAATAGTAGTTCGACGTTAGTCGTGATGGACTTTTACAAGCGATGGCGTCCTGATGCGAGTGAAAGAGAACTTGTGAGAGCCGGACAGCTATCAACGATTGTACTCGTCATTTCCGGTTTACTTTGGCTTCCGTTCATTGGCTTGATGAGCGATCAATTGTATGTCTATCTCCAGTCGGTACAAGCTTATATTTCACCGCCGATCGCCGCAGTTTTCTTAGTCGGAATTTTGTGGAAACGGGCGAATGGTAGAGGTGCGATCAATGCATTAATTGCAGGGTTTATTCTCGGTGCAATTCGCTTCGTTGCGGAACTTGGAACGCGTGCGGGTTGGATTACTTGGCGACCATTAGTTGCTTATGCAACTATCAACTTTTTACACTTTGCAATTTTACTGTTTGTCATTTCTGTGTTCATTCTGGTACTCGTGAGTTTGACAAGCGCCGCACCAAGCCAGAAGCATCTCAGTATGTTCTTGACACCAGAACAAAGAATCGATAAAGCGCTAGGTTCCGCGAAAGTACATCGACAAAACGTGATTTATAGTGCGAGTTTAGTAGCGATTGTCCTTGTATTTTGGGTCATCTTTAGTCCTGCTGTATTGTAAGCACAAATGTATTTTTGGGAAAGAGACTTTCTCTTTCCCGCGCTATGTTCTTTAAGCAATCACACCAACACAGGAAGCATGAACCAAATAGTACGTGTCGGACTCATTGGATATGGAATGGCTGGGGAAGTATTTCATGCACCAGCGATCGCAGTTATCCCCGAACTCAAGTTAATCAAGGTTGTAGAACGTCACGGTACTAAATGTCAAGCGCGCTATCCTGGGGTAGAAACGGTAAGTAGTGCTGAGGAACTCCTAAAAGATTCTGATATAGATCTTGTCGTTGTCGCTACACCGAATACTTCGCACTTCGAGTTGGTCCAAAAAGCACTTCTAGCAGATAAACACGTTGTTGTCGAAAAGCCTTTTACACCAACATCACAACAAGCAACTGAGTTAATTGCGCTAGCACAACAGCGTCATAAATTGCTTAGTGTCCATCACAATCGCCGCTGGGATGGCGATTTTCTCACTGTTAAACAAATTATTGAAAATGGTGTATTAGGCAAATTAGTCGAATACGAAGTTCATTTTGACCGCTTCCGTAACCAGATCAAAACAAACTGGCGCGAATACGATGAGCCAGGTTCAGGAATTTTGTACGATCTTGGTTCGCATTTAATCGACCAAGCAATTTGTCTTTTTGGTTTACCAGATACGGTGAATGCTGATATTAGAAAGCAACGACCACAAGCTAAAACCGCAGACGCGTTTGAGTTGATTTTAAATTATGGAGAACTAAAAGTTACTGCAAAAGCTGGTCAATTAGTCAGGGAATTAGGACCACATTTCTTATTGCATGGTACAGCCGGTTCTTTCATTAAATATGGCATGGACCCTCAAGAAGAGGCACTAAAACAAGGGCGACTTCCTAAAGGTAGCGATTGGGGTAAAGAACCACAAAAACGTTGGGGTGTGCTGAATACAGATATTAACAGATTACATTTCTACGGAAAAATCGAAACGCTTGCAGGTTATTATCCGGCGTATTACCAAAATATCTACAATGTTATTACTCAAAATGAAGAACTGATTGTCAAACCAGAACAAGCAAAAAATACAATTCGGATTATTGAGCTAGCGATGGAAAGTCAAGTACAAAAACGCACGCTAGATTTTTGCTAAATAAGTAGGTGAAAGTCAATGTCACTAAAAAGTTGGTCATTGGTAACTGGCAACTAAATAGCTATTAGCTATTAGTGATTAGCGGTTGTTTGATTGCTAAATGCTAACTACCAAAAGCTAAAAGCTTTTCTATTACCCAAAAACTTATGTCCACCTACTTAAATTCAACCTATAGCAGTCGAAGGGATCGTTAGGACATTGGAGGTACGAATAGCCATTACCCTCATTAATTTTCACCCCTGACCTCTGCTATATTAAACATTAACCGTAATCAACCTTGACTGATGGAAAATGCATCCTCTGGACCGACGATCGAGATATAAGGAGCCAGAAAATAACGACACGCAGCTTGTTGTAACTGTTTCGCAGTAACCGCCGCAATTTGTTGCTGAAAGCGCGTATCAAATTCGATTCCTAATCCTAAAGCTTCGTACCAGCCGTAGGCTTGCGCAATTTGAGCATTGGTTTGTTTACCCAAAGCATACTGCCCAAGTACTTTATTTTTAGCGGTTTGCAGTGCATATTCTTCTAGCGGTTGCGTGCAGAGAAGTTCGACTTCGGTTTTCAATCCTGCGAGGGCGATCGCTGTATTTTCGGGAGCGGTTCCGATATACACCACAAATGGCGCAATACCTTGGCGAGTGGGATAAAATGCGGAAACATCGTAAGCGAGTCCCCGCTTTTCGCGTAATTCTACAAATAGACGGCTCGAAAGTCCATTACCTAAATATGTAGATAGTAATTTCAACGCCACATAATCACTTTGCTGTACCGACGGCGCAAGGTACCCTAACATCACAATTGATTGTTGCGTGGGTTGAGTTTTGTTGATTTGATACGGTTGTGACTCGATGTCAGGTAATTGCAACACGGGTAATGGAGTTGCGGGATTTTGCCAATCGCCAAAAACTTTTTCAATTGCAGCGACAGCTTCAGTTGCAGCAATGCGACCTGTAATACTGATAACTAGATTATCAGGACGAAAATACGTTTGATGGTATTCGATTAAATCATCACGACGGAGATTTGCTACAGTTGCTTCAGTTCCTAACGCTGATGACGCATACGGATGATTTTGATACATTGCTTGCCGTAATTGGTCAAATGCAATGGTAAACGGCTGTTCTTGCTGCGAACGAATGTTTTGCATCAACCAGCGTCGTTCTAACTCGACTTCTAATTCAGGAAACGAAGGCGATCGCAATAATGCAGCGGCGAGTGCCAAAACCTCCAAAAAATCTGAGCTAACCGTCTTCAAACTCAGTAAAAAATAATCCGCAGCAGCATCCGTACCCAAACTCGCCCCGACCGATTCCACTTGCTCTGCAATCTCTAACGAAGAAAGTTGTTGCGTTCCTTTTGTCAGTACCGACGCAAGTAAATGAACTAAACCCGATTGGTGTGCAGCTTCGCAACAACTTCCAGCCTTCACAAATATTCTAGCAGCAACGATATCGGCTACTGGATTTTCGGTTACAAGTACGACAATGCCATTACTTAAAACCGTGCGGGTAATCTGTTTATTCGGTGGTGATGCGATCGCGATGTATTGTCCGTTGTCCGTTTTCATCTGTCTGTGCGTGCAATATGAGGGGCGAGGGAATAGTGATTGGTGGCGCTTTGGTTAGTGAAATGCGTGAGTTTTGAGTAATATAGAGCAAAAGAGTAATTAGTAAAAGAGAAGTTCATAAGTATTATTTTTCCTCTGCACCTGAAGCTTTCCTGCTTCTTGAACCCTGACCTCTGATCTCTGACCTCTCACTCTAGGCTAGCAAGGTTTGAGCACTGTAACTGCATAAGAATATGGTGAAAGATATTGTTTTGTTAATAACTGAAGATCTTCTGCTTGAAAAGACTGAATTTGTTCGGGATAAATGACTGCTAATTCGGCTTGCGCGATCGTATTGTAGTAACCATAAAGCCCTGCTAGTTGGCTCGGCGTTTCGGTTGAGAACGTGTAATCATTACACAACACGCGTTTACACCGCGCCAGTTCCGCTGGCGTCATGAGGGTTGTTTGTAAATCCTCTAAGTGCGCGCGAATCAATGATTCTACACGTTCCAAGTTTTCTGGGTCTAACCAAGCCGTAATTGTAAATAAGCTAGAATCGCGCTGAAGCGAAAAATTGCTCGCGATTCCTTGCACTAATTGCTGTTCTTCGCGTAACTCGCGGACTAATCGTGATGAACGACCTTCAGAGAGTAACACCGAAAGCAAATCTAAACCATACGCATGACAGAGTTGATCGACTCCTGGACCTGTCCAAGCCATTAACAATCGTGCTTGCTCTAGTCTGGGTAAATAGATTTCTTGACGGCGAACTCCTGCAAGTAATGGTTCGGTGAGCGCAATTTCTGTGTGCGGACACTTGCTGCGCGGCGCAAACTCCTGAAAAGCCTGACGGACAATCTCAATTGCTGGTTCTTGAGCAATACCCCCTACAACGACTACAGTCATGTTTTCTGGTTGATAGTGCGCGTGATGAAAACAACGCATTGCTTCAGGCGAGTACTGCATCAAGTCAGTCTCGCTACCGAGTACCGAACGTCCGTAAGGATGCTGTTGGTAAATACTCTCGCCCAAAGCTTGAAAGCCTATCCAATCGGGGTCGTCGTACGCGCAACGAATTTCCTCACGAACAACATCGCGTTCTAGAACAAACTCTTCCTCAGGAATCGCCGCGTTGAGGAGTAACTCTGCTAAGTATGGTAGTGTATCCTCTAGGTAGGGTGCAGCAGTTGTCAGGAAAAAATGAGCATAATCATGGCTCGTAGCAGCATTGGTCGTTCCTCCCAGGTTTTCAATAACGTAGTCAAATACGCCAGGAGGTATTGCGGAAGTGCCCTTAAAAATCATGTGTTCGAGAAAGTGCGCCATCCCATACCAAGGTTCTGGTTCGCACATCGCACCAGCGCGTACCCATACGTCTACCACAACAACAGGGGTAGCAGGGATATGTTGATGAATAATTGTTAAACCGTTGTCTAGCTGAGAAACAGCCGCTGGAAATACTGGGGTAGTCAGCAATGAAGACAAAGTAGCGCAACTTGAATCAGAATTCAACTATCCTAACGTATCCTAGATAACAATTTCGCAGCAATTGATACAGCAGATAGAAATAGTTGATCGGTAATAGGTAACTGGTAATTTGTCATTGGAAAGAATCTCAATTACCAATAGTTAAAACTCTCTCAGTTGGAACCAAGAGAGCTTTACGATGCTTGAGTTCACCGCAGTGCCGTTTTACCTCAGTTTTAGACCTGGATAAATCCAGGTGGGTACCTCTTCTCTAACTTAAAGTTTCCGAGTAGCAAAGCTCGGTCTACTGCCGCTAGAACACAGTGGTTCCCTAATTCAACAAAGCATAGATCCAAAAACATTATTGGCAGTCACCAACGCCGCAGTGGAACTTTATTCATTATAGCGATTAATTTGTCTGATGTCGTCAACTGATTCTATTTTTTTACTGGCGGCGTTAACAAACGATAAAAGGCTGAAAGTACAGCGATTTGCGGCAATAAGCCTCTAAACAAGAGTATTTACTTATTTGACTTAGGATACCAAAGTGATTCGATTTTTTGGGCGATCGCCTGCGCAACTTCGGGACTATGTTCATTTAATAAAACTGTAACATGACCGAGCTTGCGTCCTGGGCGCGATTCATTCTTACCGTACCAATGAACGTGCGCGTCAGGAATCTGACTGATTTGCGAGCGCTTGTCAAGATAGTCGTTTTGTGCATATTCATAACCTAATAGATTAATCATCACCGCGCTGCTACACGTCAACGCAGAGCTTCTTAAAGGTAAGTCACACACAGCGCGTAAATGTTGTTCAAACTGCGAAGTTGCACACGCATCAATTGTAAAGTGTCCAGAGTTGTGCGTACGCGGGGCTATTTCATTCACTAAGACTTTTTGCTCTCCTGTCAAGAATAGCTCGATACCAAATACACCAACTGCTTGTAAACTGTTGATCAACGTCTGGGCGATCGCTTCAATTTCTTGAGCTACAGTTGAACTGATCGCTGCTGGTGCAATAACCCGCCGACAAACTTGATTTTCTTGCTGAGTTTCCACAACGGGGAATGTTACAACATCACCGTTGACGGCTCGCGCCACAATCACCGCAAGTTCGCGCTCAAAAGGTATAAACTCTTCTAGAAGAACTTCTGAAGGCTTGTGCGAAGTATCTAATTTATGCTGTAGAGTTTCTACATCTTTAATGATAAATGTACCTTGACCGTCATAACCATGACGTCGAGTCTTCAAAACAACGGGACACTCTAACTGATTGTGGGATGAGGGTAAAACAAATTTCGGTTGCGGTAAACCCAATTTTTCTAGATGACAGCGTTGATGATACTTATCGAGTAAAGGAGATAACGCCTCTAAGCGAGGGCGAAAACAAACACCACTTTCTGCTAGTGGAAATAATGCAGCTAAATCAACAAATTCATTCTCAAACGTGATGACATCGCAGCGCCGCGCTAATTCCTGGGTAGCATCAGCATCATCAATAGGGGCAATTATTGTATCAGCAGCGATCGCTACTGCGGGATCGTCACAACTCGGCGTTTGGATAACTAATTCTACCCCCAGTGCTTGTGCTGGAGTTGCCATCATCCAAGCAAGTTGTCCGCCACCAATGACACCAACTCGTTTTACTTGCATCCTAACGATTCCCGCGTATCGACACCTGTTGTAGGATTTACGCCACTCGCCCGTTGACACAATTCTTTGATTTGTACGCCGTCTAAAATTGCATCACTAAAATCAGTAGCGGTAATATCTGTATTATCGAACACTGAGCGTAACAAAATTGTTTCAGCAAGAACAGCTGCGCTTAAATCGGCATTAGTAAAGTTAACTTGATCTGCCATTGCATTCGTTAAGTTTGCACCGTGTAGTTTCGCATTCTTCATCACCGAAGCGCTAAAGATTGCGCCTCGCAAATCGGCATCGGTAAAATTCGCCTGTTCCATATTCGCGTTAGAAAACTCGGAAGCGCGTAACATTTGTCCTGAAAAATCGCGTCCTTTTAATTCAGCATTGCTAAAAGACAATGGAGGAGGATAGTCTAAAGCTTTCGCAGGTAACGTCCAGAAGGATAATATGAGTATCAACAAAAGAAAAGTTAGTTTCCGCCAAAACATATTAAATAGCGAGTAAAGTGTCAAGATCTATTGTGTAACTAAAATGCCGTTTCAGTTTAGCGTATCTCTCATATAGGTATTTTGGTACTTGTACACGCTAAATATTTGAGGAGTGAATGTTATGCTTCAGTTTGTTCTGATTTGGGTTTTGAGTGCGATCGCACTTGTGATCACAGCTTATATAGTGCCAGGATTTGCAGTGACAAGTTTTGCTTCGGCGTTGCTGGCTGCGGTGATTTTGGGATTGCTCAATGCGATCGCCAAGCCGATTTTAGTGTTACTGACACTACCACTTACCGTTGTCACTTTAGGATTATTTTTATTTATCATTAACGCCTTAGTCATTTGGCTAGCGGGTGCCATTACTCCTGGTTTTGTTGTCACTGGGTTTTTTCCAGCTTTGTTAGGTTCAATTGTTTTAACGCTGGTGACAAGTTTACTTACCTTTTTAGTTGGTAGCGTTCGCCGTTAGTTTTCTTGCTGGAGGACTTTCGGACAACGCGAAAGATAACTTTGGGGTGATAAAGTTGTAGCGGTGAGCGCAGCAAATTAACGATTTGGATGAGTTGAGTATACGTGTGTGGATCGCTGTTATTAAGCTGCAATAAGCGATTTGTATACCAACTTAATAATCCACCGCTACTGACTTCTCGACGACCTTGAGCGGAAAATAATCTGCTAGTACTCTTGCTGCAAGTAGCCCCGCAATACTACCGCCAATGACAACGGCACGATTATTATTACCTTTACCCATTAATGTTATACCACATAGTTTCAATTCTCCTTGGTTCACGCCAGTTGCTACAACGGAGGACACCTCCGCACGACCTCCCGCACCGCACTGGTTCCCCTGCTCCTTTACACGCCTGCTTTTTCCCAAACGCAGCAACTCCTACGGCAAAACAGCATTATACCCTCGTGGTGTAATCATCCAGTCGCCTTGAGTGCGCGTACTTTGGTTGCCGATTAAAACTGTTGTGAGCATATCTACAGGTACATCAAGTACTTTTTCAAGGGTTGTCAGCGTAATTTGTTCGTCTTGACGGTAAGCAGAACGTACTACTGCTACAGGTGTTTGCGGATGACGATACTGTAAGAATATCTCAATCGCACTCGTAAGTTGTTGAATGCGGGTTTGCGATCGCGGATTATATAATGCGGTAACAAAATCTGCTTGGGCGGCGGCGTGTAAGCGCTTTTCAATGACTTCCCACGGTGTGAGTAAATCGCTTAAACTAATTGCACAAAAATCATGCATTAATGGCGCACCTAAACGCGCAGCAGCGGCTTGCATCGCGGTAATTCCTGGAAACACTTCTACATTGGGAGTTTTACCATCCCAGCCTTGAAGAAGCAGTTCTTCTAAAACTAAACCCGCCATTCCATAAATACCAATATCACCCGAAGAAATGACAGCAACCGTCAAACCCCACTGGGCGAGGGAAATTGCGCGTTGCGCCCGTTGGCGTTCTTGAGTGATGGGTAAGGCTTCGATGATTTGATGTGGCTGGAGGAGTGGGGCGACCAAATCGATGTACAACGAATAACCGATAACGGCATCCGCAGAAGCGATCGCCGCTTGTGCAGCAGGAGTAATTTGATCTAATTGTCCTGGTCCTATCCCTACCAATAACAATCTGCCAGCACGTCCAGTATATTCTTGTTCGGCTTGCGCGATCGCAACTGTAACAGCGCCTTGAAATTCAGCAGCACGAAAAATTTGCTTAGCAACAAGTAGATTTTGCGCTTTTGCAGCGCACAACGCCGCAGCTTCGGCAACACTAGGGGTTCCCACTTCCGCATCAACGATCTTTGAGGGATTGGGGACAGTAACGCTACGCAAAACATCAGCAGAGAAAGTCCGTAAAGGAAAATTGCAATCGCGACACAATTCAACTAATCCAACTTCATCTGCTTTGAGATCAATTGTGGCAATACCTGCGATCGCCTGTTCGGCGAATTGATACTCTTGACAAACTTGTGTAATTGCGCTCTTAATTAATTCCCGCGATGTCCCGCGTTCGCAACCAATTCCCAGCCATAATACACGCGGATGCCAGTGGATAGAGGGGATATGAGGGGTAAGGCATTGGCAAGGGTGAGGGGTAATATAAATTGCTGGTGTGTTGGGAGTGGTTTCAAGGGTTAAACTAGATTTTTGAAAGCTTGCGGTAGATTGCCATAGCGTAGAACCAGCTTCTTGAATAACTTGTACTGGTTCATTGCGTGCTACTGCGGCACTAACTTCTGTCCAATTTCCTACACCCTTTTGCCAACCGAAGGGATTTCCTAAAATATCAACTGCAGGTAATCCTAATGTAGATGCAGTGCCAGTTAATATCGGTGTCGCATTGAGTAAGCGTGCGATCGCTTGCGTCAGTTTATCAGCACCGCCTTGGTGTCCGCTGCACAAACTAATAACAAACTTACCAGTTTCATCGACAACAACAACTGCTGGATCGCAAGATTTATGTTGAAGTAAAGGTGCTATAAGCCGCACCACCGCGCCCGTTGCTAAACCAAAGATTAAACCTCGGTGTGTTTTCCAAAGTTCAGCGACATGAGTTTTGAGCGAATCCGTGTAAACCTTTGCTCCTCCAATATCACCAATTGATTCTGGAACCCAGAGAGTGATACCATTTTGATATATTTTTTGCAGCGTTTTGGCTGATATCGGGGTTGTGGCAATTGCTGCGATTGGTTGAACTTCTGATAAATTCATCAATTTCAATGAAAAAGCCTGACGAATTAAGTCAGGCTACTAATATGGAAGCAGCTATGAATACATTGCTGCTTATTGCTGAGTTTGAAGTGCAGAATTTTCTGCTGGCGCAGTAGCACCAAAGTGAGAACTAATAACAATGGGTTGTAGTGTGGTTGTCCGTGCAATTGAGGTGTTAGCCAAAGTGAATAACGGATTTGACAAAATTCCTGCTAAGGATGTAGCTACCAAGGTTAGCACTAAGCCGACTTGCAGCGGTCGCATTCCAGGTAAATTCCATTGTACTTCGGGATAGTTTTTCACCGCGTCAGACATTTCTTGCGGTTCTTTAACAACCATCATGCGTACGACACGAATATAGTAGTAAATTGAAACTACCGTGGTGACTAAACCGAGTAACACCAATCCATATTGTCCGGCTTGCCAACCTGCCCAGAATAAGTAAATCTTACCGAAGAATCCTGCCAGAGGTGGAATACCGCCTAAAGATAGCAAGCAGATACTTAAACACAGCGTTAGCAAAGGATCTTTTTGATAAAGTCCCGAATATTCGCTAATTTGGTCGGTTCCTGTCCGTAGTGTAAATAGAATCAAACAGGTAAACGCTCCCAAGTTCATAAATAGGTAAACCAATAGGTAAAATACCATACTGGCGTATCCTGCTTCGGTTCCCGCAATTAAACCAATCATCACGAATCCAGCTTGTCCAATCGAGGAATAAGCTAGCATCCGTTTCATACTAGTTTGTGCCAGCGCGACGACGTTACCTAGCACCATACTGAGGACAGCCAGCGCGGTAAAGACAAATTGCCACTCGTCAATCAGTAACGGGAAGGCGCTATTCATCAGACGAATTGCTAAAGCAAATCCTGCGGCTTTGGAACCTACGGATAAAAACGCTACAACAGGTGACGGTGAACCTTCGTAAACGTCGGGTGTCCACTGGTGAAAGGGCGCAGCCGAAATTTTAAAAGCAACACCTGCAATCACAAAGACTAAAGAAATCACCAAGCCGAGGGATTGGCTCAAGTTAGCATCTGCAATTGCGGAAGCGATCGCACTGAGTTGAGTTTCGCCTCCTGATAAACCATACAGTAAGGAGACTCCATACAGAAAAACACCTGTACTTGAAGCACCAATCAGCAAATATTTCAACGCGGCTTCGTTCGAGCGGGGATCGCGCTTGGTGTATCCTGTCATCAAGTACGAAGAGATACTGAGAGTCTCGAGAGAGATGAAAATTGTGACTAATTCAGAAGCCCCAGACAAGAACATCCCACCCAGCGTTGCTGTCAGCATAATTCCGATGAATTCTGCTAAAGCTGTGCCAGATTGTTCAATATAGCGAATCGACATCAAAATCGTTACCGCAGTCGATAGCGCGATGATACCGCGAAAGACGATACTGAGGTCATCGCTATTAAAAGCACCGAGAAATGAAATTGGGGCGGGGTTATCCCATTGAAGATATAACGCGACGATGGCGGCAAGTAAACCTGCGATCGCTGTATATGGAATCCAGCGCGATGCACTACGTCCGACAATCAAATCGCCTATGACAATCACCATCAGGGTAGTTAGCACTATCCCTTCGGGCAAAATTGTTCCAGCATTTAACTGGTCTACAAGATTAGCAAAATCCATGAGTGATATGAGTTTTAGCTATGAGACAATCGCTGTGTTAACTTTATTGTCTATCATATAGTTCCGCTGCGCGTGTGCTTTTTGATTTTTTCGGCAATTACGGCGGCGTAATACCATTTAACTTTGAAGTTACTACAAAAAAAATAGGCAGCAGAGGGGCAGAGAAGAATGATTTGTAGTTTTTATCTAGTGAAATAGTGTAACTTGTTAACTTTGCTGTGACTATGAGTGGTGGTTACTTAAGGCACAAGACGCTGTCTTTCTACAACCTTGAGCGCATTGAACGTATTGTGAACTTTCTAAAATTTAAGTTGTCGATGTTTGGCAGACAAACTACATTGGCGCAGCCTGCCCACAGGGGAGTACACAAATTACACGAAGAAAGAGTTAGCGAGGAATTGTGTATGGAGTAATATAGATGTTATTAATATTAATTTAAATTACCTTGTACCGGTGAAAGTAGAAGTGCTGGCAGTTGCTTTAATATCAGAGAATCAGCAATTGGTACACCAATAACACTCCCCTACATTTGATAGTCAACGAAGTAAACTCGACCTTCTTTCCATGCTCTTGAAGCGTGAAAAAGAGGATTTTTAACTTATTTTTGCTTGAGTTTTTCTAGGAGAACATTATAAGTATAATTGTCTTCCCATTGCTCAAGCCAAGTATGGACAATGATAATATCTGCATAGATTTGGGATAATGTTTCAATTGTGACTGTGGCTCGTAATCCTGATTTTGGTTCTACATTATTAAGTAATACAGGTTGAAATCCAACGGCTTTCAAGAGGCGAACTGTGTTTCCACTGTATCCAATCTCAATGTAGTCCATCGATTGACTACAAATGACATTCAACACTCGCGGATGGGTGGTTCCTAGAGGAGCTAATTGGGTGCGAACTTCAGCAAGCTATTGTTGATACGAATCAATGACTTGTTGTACATTGTCTTCTTGAGCGAGTGCTTTAGCGATAATTTGAATAATATCTTGCCATCCCTTTGTATCAGTTTTTATTAGCACCGTGGGAGCAATGGAAGACAATAACTTAGTAGATGGACACAACTAAACAAGGTTAAACTGAAGACCTAGAAGTTTGCTTTCGACTCTTCTTGGATTTGAATCCGAAGCGTTTCACTCGACATCCCGTTATCTCTCCTCTAGATTGCACGCTTGCAATCACTGCCATTGCTAAATCATATTCATCCTCAAACATCCGTCCTCGAATCTGATGCGCTTTAATCTGATGCCACTCCCCCTCAATCGGATTCAACTCTGAACTGTAGCGGGGCAGATAGAAGAGGTATAGCCCCTTTTGCTGCCAGACTGCAATCCGTTGCTGTACTGCCAGACTGGTGTGAATCCGAGCATTATCCTGGGCAATCACGGTGATTTTGCCCGTTCGCTGAAACAACCGTTGCGCTTGTTTGGCTTGCTCATCGATGAAGCGAATGTAGGTGGCACTCGTGATACTTCCCACACTTAAACCATAGGTGAACCGGCAATCCGGTTCCCACACGCCAATGATGTTGACCCGTCTGCCATGTCTTGCAGTCTGCTCCTGCCGCTTTTGCGTGCCCACCAAACACCAGCTATAGCTGACGGGACTCCAGCAATCGAAGCCGGATTCATCCAGGTATTTCAACTTCAAATGTCCTTCCCGTGCCGCTTGCTGCAACAATTCCAAGTCTGCTTGTTTGTGTTGTTTCTCTATTGGGTTGTGCAAGCCTCGATGGCTCTGTCGGGTGCGCTTCCAACGGTAGCCCTTTTTTTGAGAATCCGTCGCAGTTGCCGTGGACTCAAGGTGACTTGCCGCTCCTTTTGCAATTGATGCACTACCTGCTGGGCGTTGTGGGTTTGAGTGTCCTGCTGCAACCATTGCTCTACGTGCGCCATATCGGCTGCCTGCCACTGGGGACGACGCCCCGGACGCTGAGCATCCCACAATCCGCCTAAGCCTTGGTCTCGCCAGCGATAAATGGTTTCCCGCACCGTCTCCACCCGCCAGTCAAAATACTCAGCGATCTGTTCGGTCGTCCATCCTCGCTGACTCAGGCGTAGCACCTCAGCTCGGTCTTTCGTGCGTTGGGGCACGGTAGTGGCGGTTCTCAGTTCCAGCAACGTGCGGTCTTCTTCGGTGCTCAAAACCACTTGAAGTCGAGGACGAGTCATTGGCAAAGAGGGACTAAAATTAGGCTTCCTCCTTATCTTGACATAACAGCATTTACTTTTGTCTCTCTACTTTGTTTTCTTGAAAGCTTACACCCAAAATCAAAGCTTAAGTTTGCGATTATTTAACTGCACTCGTCGTGCTAATTCAATTAATGAAGGTGGTGTGTCAGTTTCCAAAAATGGTTTAAGCAAGCAAGGTAAATGTATTTCCTGACCTTTACTCAGTAATCGCAGCAAGTGCGGTTGTAGGCGAACTCTGACATTTATATCTTGTCCTGCAATGTGTGTCTCACTTTCTCGCGTACAGGATAGTAAAATAAATAGCTTTCGCCAGACTGTTCGCAAGCATCTTCATTTGGTGGTCACTCCTTACTCATATAAATTTTTGTCATTTTAGTTAAGTATATTCTCAAATTTATTGAGAAGTTATCTCATATTTTTTCTAGCTGAAAATGTGAAAAGACATTACGGTTGTAAAAAGCGATTCATAAATATTTAATCTGTCGGTAAATCGTTAGGATCAATACCCTGCGATCGCAAAAAAGTAATCAGTCGTTCTTTTTGCTGACGTTCAATTTCAGCGCGTTGGCTTTCTTGTTCAGCGCGTTGATGTTCACTGTCTATCAGTTCTACTGCCCACGGTAACAAATTCCCTATTTTGTCCCACCACCGCAACCAATATCCTGTGCGGGCTTCTTTTGTTCCTTGCCAAGTTCCGAGAAATAAATTCATGGCATCAATCCAATGACGACCATTTTGATCGGGTTGCTTGAGTTCATAGCGTCCGTTTTCGAGTTGATAAAACTCTAATAATCCATCATTGGGGTCAAAAATTACATAAATCGGAACTTGTAATATTTGCTCGTAAAAAAACCACTTTCCTGGTGGATAAGTGCGCTTGACTGAATATTTTTGTCCGTCAGTGTTGGATAAAAATTCCATCACAACTTGGGGAACATCGCCTTCGCGATTGGGGGTGTAGCTTTTGCGATCGCATAGCGCTTGATTGACACGCGGAACATATACCCAATCGGGTGCTTTGATCACGAATTGCCGATTCACAGTCGCGCACAGACCGAAATTCGACGCAATCAACATCTGCGGCTGAATGAAACCACTGATTTCTAAACTTTTACGCAACGCACCTGCAAGCAGGGGTTGACCTGCATTTTCCACTGGCTCGTCTTCGAGTTGAAAGTCATCGGGCAGCGCTGCCCACGATATCACCAGTTGTGGCGCTTTGGTTTGCTCTAGTTGGGTTGCCATAAAGTCTGCCTAGTATGGATTTGACTTTGTTTTATCTTGATTATTAGAAGTGAAGGAGTTGCTGTGTGTTCTTGGCATTTGCAGTGCGATCGCTAAAATACTTGGCAACACTGAAGCAAGCTGCAAACACACATCAAACTTGATGAGGAGCATGACACAAGCTGTTTATGTGATGTTACAAATGAGAATAATATGCTTTTTCAACTTCCTCGCATCATGTTCAGTCAAGCTGAAACACATTGCTTACGTATTACATTCAGCTTAGTTACTTGAGTAACTTTTGTCGGATGTAGATTTGTTAGTTATAACCTAGAGATCTAGGGGTATCACTATTGAAGAGTGCAATTTAGATGTAAACCTAAATTAAGAGTCGTCCAACTCCTGCTTTCGTTCTTCAATCATGCCTCTTGACAAATGAGGTAATTTCCTTAAAGTTGTCTGTTTAGCCTAGCTGCTATTTTTATCTCCAAGAACCCATGTCAACCCTGGTCATTGTCGAATCTCCCACAAAAGCCCGTACCATTCGTAACTACTTGCCAAACGGTTATCGCGTGGAAGCGTCTATGGGTCATATCCGTGACCTTCCGCAATCGGCTAGCGATATTCCGGCGGCGGTGAAAGGCGAAAAATGGGCGCAACTGGGTGTTAATGTGGATGCTGACTTTGAACCGTTGTATATCGTCCCGAAGGACAAAAAGAAGGTCGTTACTCAACTGAAAGAAGCACTGAAAAGTGCAGACGAATTGGTCCTCGCGACAGACGAAGACCGCGAGGGTGAAAGCATAAGTTGGCATTTATTGCAACTACTTAAGCCCAAAGTACCGATTAAGCGGATGGTATTTCATGAAATTACACAAGATGCGATCCGCAAGGCGTTAAAGAATTGTCGCGATGTTGACGAGCAACTTGTCCGCGCCCAAGAAACAAGAAGAATTTTAGATCGGCTTGTGGGTTATACGTTATCACCGCTGCTGTGGAAGAAAATTGCTTGGGGCTTATCAGCAGGGCGGGTACAATCGGTAGCAGTGCGGTTGTTGGTGGAAAAAGAGCGTCAGCGTCGGGCGTTTCGTCAAGCGACGTATTGGGATCTAAAAGCAGAATTAGAGGCAGAAAGTGACGGGATCGCATCAAAAAACGCTTTTGAGTCGCGCTTGGTCACATTGGGAGGAACCAAAGTCGCCAATGGTAGCGATTTTGACGAAGAAACTGGCAAACTAATTGCTGGGCGCAAAGTTGTTTTGCTCAATGAAGCCGAAGCAAAAGCTTTAAAAGACCGCCTTAAAGGAAAACCTTGGCAAGTTACCGATTTAGAAGAACGTCCGGTGACGCGCAAGCCTGCACCACCGTTTACAACTTCAACCTTGCAACAAGAAGCTAACCGAAAATTAAGGCTCTCAGCACGCGATACAATGCGCACAGCGCAAAGTTTGTACGAGCAAGGGTATATTACCTATATGCGTACCGACTCGGTGCATTTATCGGATCAGGCGATCGCATCTGCACGAACTTGTGTTGAACAACTCTACGGAAAGCAATACCTCAGTCCCTCACCCCGACAATACACGACTAAGAGTAAAGGTGCTCAAGAAGCCCACGAGGCAATTCGTCCGGCGGGAAGTACGTTTAGAACACCGCAAGAAACAGGTTTAAGTGGACGCGAACTGTCACTGTATGATTTGATTTGGAAGCGTACAGTTGCGAGCCAAATGGCAGATGCGAAGCAAACGCAAATTGTGATGCATTTGCAAGTCGAAGATGCGGGATTTCGGTCGAGTGGTAAGCGAATTGATTTTCCAGGATACTTACGCGCGTATGTCGAAGGTTCTGACGATCCTGAAGCGGCGTTAGAAGATCAGGAAGTGATTTTGCCTAATTTGAAAGTAGGCGATCGCCCAAATTGTAAGAAACTTGAAGCAATCAAACACGAAACGCAGCCACCTGCACGCTATACCGAAGCCTCTTTAGTCAAAACGCTAGAAAGTGAGGGAATCGGTCGTCCGAGTACCTATGCAAGTATTATTGGCACAATTATTGACCGTGGTTATGCTCAACTTGTCAGCAATGCACTCGTTCCTACTTTTACTGCTTTCGCCGTCACAGGATTACTAGAAAAATATTTCCCTGATTTGGTCAACACTAGCTTTACATCCAAAATGGAGCAAACCTTAGATGATATTGCCACAGGTGAAGCGGAGTGGCTGCCTTACTTGCGAGAGTTTTATTTGGGTGATTCAGGTTTAGAAACGCTTGTTAAGGAACGTGAAAATCAAATCGATCCAACCACTGCGCGCACTGTCGAACTCAAAGACTTAGCCGCTAAAGTTCGCATCGGTAAATTTGGTCCCTACATTGAAGTAGAAAACGGCTATGGAGTTGTCACAGCTTCAATTCCCAATAACATTAACCCCGCAGATTTAGATCCCGAACAAGTCGAGGTATTACTTCGGCAAAAAACCGAAGGTCCCGATCAATTAGGTCGCCATCCTGAAACCGGAGAACCGATTTATGTACTCATTGGTAGTCGCGGTCCTTATATTCAACTTGGAGAAGCTACCGAAGAAAATCCTAAACCGAAAAGAGCATCTTTACCAAAGGGAGTAACAATCGAAAACCTCACCCTCGATCAGGCTGTCGGGCTTTTATCTTTACCTCGGTTATTGGGAACTCATCCCGCAACGGGTGGTAAGATCCAAGCTTCAATTGGTCCTTTTGGTCCATACGTCGCGCATGACCAAGGAAAAGAAGGAAAAGATTATCGTTCGCTCAAAGCTGGGGATGATGTGTTTACGGTGACTTTAGAGCGCGCTTTAGAGTTGCTATCGGAACCGAAAAAAGGACGCAGTGGCGGTCGTAGCAAAACCAAAGCACCATTAAAAGAACTTGGTACGCACCCTGACGATGGAGAACCCGTGAATATCTATGACGGTCCTTATGGTTCGTATATTAAACATGGTAAAACTAATGTTGGTCTACCCGAAGGCAAATCGGTAGACGATATGACGCTCGCTACCGCACTCGAATTATTAGCAACGAAGACCAAAAATTCTAAATCAACTCGTCGCAAGTCTTCCACAAGCACTAATGGTAAAGCAACTACAAAGTCAACCACTGCGAAGAAAACAACTCGCAGTAGTTCGAGTAGCCGCACAAGAGCAACATCTAGCTCAAAGACGAAGTAGACACAGCGATCACGTACCTTTAATCATCACACTTGTCCGCTACCAATCACGATCACATCTGCGGTTTCCATCTATATTCCCCAGAGTCACGAGTATTAGCTTGTTGTTTGGTGGTGGGTAAGTGTTAAGGTGTTTACAACACCTGTTCCGTTGGCATTATCAGAATTTCGCTCACGTTTACCCGTGCAGGTTGCGTTACAGCGTAAACAATGGCATTCGCAATATCTTCACTTTCTAAGGGCGTTACCGATTGATACATTCCTTCAACTTGCTGCTTAGATTCTTGGTCTGTAATGTGATCGGTTAATTCGGTAGCAACAGCGCCAGGTTCAATGACAGTTACGCGAATTTTATTTTGGTACACTTCTTTACGCAGTGCCTCGCTAAACGCAACAACACCGAACTTGACTGCGTTGTAAACTGCAAAATTGGCAAAAGTCTGCCGACCTGCTACTGAGGCAATATTAATAATATGTCCGCAGCCTTGTGCTTTCATAATTGGCAAAGCTGCATGAGTAGCATACATTAGACCTAAAAGATCGATATCGACCATCCGCCGCCAGTCAGAGGTATCTGCACCATCAACTAGTCCTGTCAGCATGACACCTGCGTTATTAATTAAGATGTCTACACTACCAAAATTAGCATTGGCTTTTTGCACCATCTCGGTTATTTGGGCTTGGTCGGTGATATCAGTTTGAATTGCGATCGCTTCTTTTCCACTATCTTTAATTTGACTGACTAATTTCTCTAAGCGGTCGAGACGACGTGCGGCTAAAACGACTTTCGCACCCTCAGCAGCTAATGCTAATGCAGACGCTTCACCAATACCAGAAGACGCACCTGTAATTAACGCAACTTTTCCATCTAATTTATTTGCCATTGTTTTTCCATGAATATATGTGCTGGGCAATCAAAAACTAGAAAATCGTTGTCAGATAACTTGACAAAATTGAAAAAATCTAGTGTCAGAGGCGAATTATTTTTTTATAGGTGCAAGCCATGCAGCAATATTGCGAACATAAGTTTTGATATCTGCCAAGGCGCGTGGTTCTGTTTTCATTCCTTCTCCTGGTGGTTCTTCAACAAAGCTGGGACAGCCCATATCTACATCCCAGTTGTAATCACAAAAGTGGTGAAAAGTTGACTCGGTGATAGCGCGTCCAAGACTACCATTATCGTCCTGGATAGGCTCAAATACTACCGCAAGGTTGAAAGTGCGACCTGTGACTTTACTTCTACCTGTAGCAATGACTCTGGCATTTTCTGCATCAGAAGCGAGTCCAACACCACCTTCATGAGGATGTGCAGGGAAAAACTCAACAACCCCAGATGGTGAGTTGGGGTTGTGTAGCAGTTCGTGAGTTGGTTCAATTGGTGTAATTTTTTGATAATCGCCGTTGCTACCAGAATGATAGTTTGGCCATGAAATATATGTGGTGTAAGGATCGTCGTTACAGCGTCGCGATTCATCTGGATCTTGGTTTTGCGTATGAAAATAGTTTGCAGTGCCAACACCATCAAGATTGCAAATTGACGAACCTAAATCTTGGTGATCTCGTGCGATTAAAAGCCCTTTACCTTGTCTGCGAAATTCTGCGATCGCCTGACATTCTGTTTCAGTAAGTCCACCCCCGATATCAACTGCAAACAACCACAGTTCATCAAAATTGGAGTTATCGATATTACTCAGAATCGGATCGTCAGAATTTGATTCGCGGTTACGTACAGTGACTTCATAAAGTGGATTTCCAGTTTCATCTGTTAATGATGCCAGGTAGTCGCGCAATAACGAAAAGCGATCAATTGTCCAGTCATCCTCACTAGGAGGAATCGTGGTCTGCATTAAAATGCGAATTGGTGTCATAAGCCATTACTGAAAGTTATTACAGAATGTAAGTCTTCTAGGTTAAAAAAAAGTGATCGCTTCGGGCGCTGGGCTATGCGCAATTGCATACTTTACTTTTTGCTTGAGGTTACACCAGCAACATTGTTGAGTGAAATTTGGTAAAGACTCGTATAAGTTGTGATGTACAGTGTTTTGTAATCTCTACCTCCCCAAGCAATATTTGTCGTACCTTCGGGGACAGAAATCTTATCTAGTAGTTTACCTTGCGGTGAAAAAATCCAAATACCTTCGGGTCCTGTCGAATAAACATTCCCTTGCGAGTCTACTTTCATTCCATCAGCTAATCGTTCTTTCCCTGGAACGTTTAAATCTGCAAATATGCGACCATTAGTTAGAGTACCGTCTGTTTTGACATCAAATACGCGAATATTCCCTTCTTGAGAATCATTGATGTACAAACGTTTCTCATCAGGTGAGAAAGCAAGTCCGTTTGGTAGCTTTACATCCTTGACAAGAAGCATTAATTGACCATCTTCTGTCAAACGATAAACACCGGAAAAACCGAGTTCTTCGGGTTGTTCTTTGACTGCATAAGGTTTCCGAATACCAAAGGGCGGATCGGTAAAATAAATGCTGTTATCGGATTTGACAACAATATCATTAGGACTATTTAGCTTTCTCTGTGTGTAGTGAGTTGCTAAAGTAACAACTTTGCCATCTTCTTCGGTACGTGTCACACTGCGATCGTGTTGTGCCGTAACAAGTCTACCCTCACGGTCTAAAGTATTACCATTGGGATATCCTGCAGGTCGGCGGAAAACTTCTACTTTGCCATCAGAAGACAGTTTGTAAATTGTATTAGCTGGGGTATCACTAAATAACAGAAAACCATCTGGATGCCAAAGTGGTCCCTCAAGAAACTTGTAGCCGCCAGCGAGTTTTTCTACTTGAGCATTACCACTTTTAATCGCACCTAATTCATTTTCATTGCCACTACTAGGTTTGACGTTGAATAAAAGTAACAAGCCACAGACAACGAGCAAAGATTGAAATTTCATATTGACTCTCTGGTAAGTGAAAATTTAACCAAGAGATGTCACCCGATGTAGAAATTGAATTAGAGGCGATCACACCTCTATGTTACTGGTAATTGAGTACAGTGATCGCACCTTAGAAAAACTTAGGGAAGCACTAGCCACTAGTCACTAATTACCTGTACTCCTAATTCCTAGTTGGCGATTCTTCAGGAACAATATCCACAACTAGTTTTTGAGAATGGCGAAGAATTGTCAGTTGCGATCGCACTCCAACTTGATCGTGAGTTAATAGTTTATGCAAGTCATCGATATTTGCAATTGGTTGCTGATTGATGCCCACGATGACATCACCTTCTTGTAAACCTGCTTTTTGGGCTGGGCTATTTTCTTCGGTGGAAATTACCAAAACACCGCTTTCTAAGGATAATTCATGAAATAGCACGACCCGACGCGGTAGCGGTACATTTTGCCCACCGATACCAATGTAACCGCGCCGGACTTTACCATCGCGAATGAGAGATCCGATAATCATCTTGGCAGTATTAATTGGTACAGCAAAGCAAATACCTTGTGCGGATATAATCACAGCAGTGTTGATGCCAATAACTTCACCGTGCGATGTTACAAGTGGTCCGCCAGAGTTACCAGGGTTCAAAGCGGCATCAGTTTGAATGATATTATCTATCAAGCGACCAGAACGCGAACGAAACGAACGCCCTAAAGCACTGACGACACCTGTTGTCACCGTAGTTTGGAAACCGTAGGGATTGCCAATTGCGATCGCCAATTGTCCTGCACGTAACGATTGCGAATCTCCTAATTTGGCAGCTACAAGATTAGGTGCATCAATTCTAATCACTGCTAAATCGGTATCAGGATCGTCACCAATCAACTCGGCGATAAAATTGCGACCATCTGCGAGTGTCACCTCGATTTTGGTTGCATTGTGGACAACATGGCTATTCGTGAGAATATAACCATCCCGCGTAAAAACGAAGCCCGAACCGTTACCACGTACTTCTTGCATGAAGGTTTGGTTATTCCTGCGCCGCGATTGCAATTGTCGATGCACATCAATATTGACAACTGCGGGGCTAACTTTTTCAACTACACTAATGACAGCTTGCGAATAGGCATCAAGTAACTGTTCATCTGCACCGGACACTTTCTTCAAGTCGGCGTAGCCGCCCAACAAAGTGTCCTCTGTAGGATTTGTTGTTGGCGAGGTTTGCATCCCCTCATTCTCGAAATCGTTGGCGACCAGTTGCAGATTTTTCATAGCGGCTGCTCCTGTACATTTGTAGAGGGGGTATTGTTGTCATTTTATAGATTGTGTCAATTGCTCACTCTTTTTGACAAGAAGGCACTCAAAAGTGCTATACATACTTTATGGTAAGTCATCAGGAAAACAGCGTTTGTGATGCTAATTGTCCCTCACGGCAAGTTTTAGATCTTATTGCCGATAAGTGGACTGCAATTATTATTTACCGTCTTGCTAAAGGAACGAAGCGATACAGCGAGTTACAAAGAGAAATCGGTGGCATTTCGCAAAAAATGCTAACGCAGACATTACGCAATTTAGAACGCGATGGGATTGTCAGTCGCAAAGTCTATCCTGTTGTCCCACCAATGGTGGAATATTCTTTAACTGCTTTAGGGACAACGCTAACTGAACCCTTATCTACGCTGTGTCGTTGGGCAGAAAATTACCTTCCTGAAGTCGAAGCAGCACGAAGTCGATATGATGGTGGTGATCGCTAGTATTTCATTAAAACAAGATTTGAGAATGAGCGATCGCTTCGAGCTTCTATAAGCGTCATAAAGAGGTCAAGCATCCTATCGAATTTTTGTGAATTCACTCACTCAACTTACCTAAATCTATTAATTGCTCAACTTGCTCCTGCGTTAATGGAGACGGAAGAATTTGCCCGCTGATAATTTAATTACAGATATCTACTTGTATCTACTTGCTGCTAGCACAACAAAAGCCGACTTGTAGATGTCGAGATCAAGTTAGCGTAACTTTGCTTAGGGATAATATTTTGGATTTGGTGGGTACGATCGCATTTTCTATTACAAAGTTAAAATAGAACTTCTCATTTGTTTGAGCGCAAGATGAGATTGCTAGCGCAACCTATCAGCATTATTGACTATTGCCAAGTTATCCATTCTCTCTAGCAGCGGTTGGAGCGATATTGACTTCACTATGAGATAATTTATGAAAAGTGAGTTGAATTTGTACCAGACCACAGTCACACACTTAGTGGATGGGAAAGATGAAATTTAATGTAACGCTTGATCGTGATGAAGATGGTGCATGGATCGTAGAGTGCCCCAGTATTCCAGGTTGTGTTAGTCAAGGACAGACTAAGGAAGAAGCACTAGAGAACATTAAAGATGCAATAGCTGCCTGCTTACAAGTTCGTGCAGAGCGAGGCTTACCTCTTACCATAGAGACTCATCAAGTAGAGGTTGTGGCTTAGTTATGGCATCCACTCTTCCTGTACTTAGCGGACGTGAAGTTGTTCGTGTGTTTGAGTCGTTTAGTTGCACGTCAAAGTGGAAGCCATATTATCTTGGTCAAGGAAGGAGAGTTAGCCACATTATCTGTTCCCGATCATCGTGAAGTAGCAAAAGGGACGCTGCGGAGTTTGATTCCTACTGCAGGGCTTACAATCAGCGAGTTTGTTTCTGCAATTTGATACATGGACTGCGACCTAACTTCACCGTTAGACCGCCAATTCGGTGGAGACACAACCAAGAGCCTACTTGTAGATGTCAAAATTGAGTTAGCATGACTTGACTTGCAGGATAATATAGCAAACCTAATTTATTTGCGAACACCTCCCTTGATTCTTCTCTCTGGGTTCTCTGCGTCTCTGTGGTTCGTTAAAATAAATAATTTTCACAAATCAGACAGGATTGCTATATTTGGAACGTGATGGATGCGATCGCGTTTTTACTATCGCCAAGTCAAAAGAGAACTTCCCATTAGTTTGAGCGCAAGATGGAATTGCCACAACCCATCAGTACTATTGACTATCGCCAAGTCAATGCAGCAAATGCACTGCTACCCCAACCATCGATTCTCTCAAGCGGCGGTTGGAGCGATATTCACTTAGAAGTTTATCAGCAGCCAAAATTTGAGATTGCGGAGCATCAACACACGATGCACGTTATTGCTTGCGGACTTTACTCTCCATCTATAGAAGACTCATCAGGAGAGCGATGGTTGGATGGAAAGCGAAGCAAAGAAACACGAAATACTGGAGACATTGCGATTATTCCTGCTAATATTTCCCACCGCTGTAATTGGAACACATCAGTTGAGTTTATGGTTTTAGCTCTTGAGCCTGTACTTCTCCAACGCATCGGTCAAGATTGGGTAAACCCTGACGGTATTGAATTGATACCGCAGTTTATGAGTAAGCAAGACGCACTGCTGCAAAGCATCTTCTTAACTTTAAAAGATGAATTAGAATCTGGCAGAATTGGCGGACAGTTGCTAGTTGATAGTTTGAAAACAGTGTTGGCAATTCACCTTTTACGAAACTATTGCGCGACATCTCCTAAACTTTCTAGATACTCAGATGGATTATCGCCAGCAAAGCTAGTTCTCATAAAAGACTACATCAACGAACATCTACATCAGGATTTAACACTAACAGAAATTGCGGCGATCGCGCAAATCAGTCCATATCACTTTTTGCGATTGTTTAAGCAAAGTATGGGTGTTACACCTCATCAATACATCTTGCAGCGCCGAATCGATCGAGCAAAATATCTGTTGCAACACAGCAAGTTGAGTATTGCAGAGATTGCTTTTTGCGTTGGCTTTTGCGATCAAAGTCATCTGACTCGGTGTTTTAAGCGTATGCTTGGCACGACACCAAAACAATTTTTACAAGTCTAATCGCAAGAATATCCCAAAACTCCGCAGCATTTTTCTAGAGTCTCGACTTGCTAGTTTTTTAAGCTGTCAGTAGTAGGGTTTTCTGGAAAAAATGATGCAAATTGAACAATCAGAGGTGATGATTCAGACACCCGATGGACAGATGTCTGCTTTCTTATGTACACCTGTTGAGCTTGAGCGCGTACCCGCTGTTCTGCTGTTGATGGAAGCTTTTGGCTTAACTGCGCATATCCACGATGTTGCAACCCGTATTGCAAAAGAAGGATACATAGTTCTTGTGCCAGATTTATACTATCGCGAACTCAACAACAAGTTTGGTTACGATGAGGTAGAGCAGGCTATGGCGATGATGTGGCGGCTTGATTTTGGTAAGCCTATGGAAGCGGATCTTCAAGCAGCATTAGGTTACTTAAAAACGCGATCGCACGCGAACCCAGATAGAATTGGTGTCACTGGTTTTTGTTTGGGTGGTGGGTTGACTTTTTTAACGGCTTGCAAGTTTTCGGCTGAAATTGCCGCAGCAGCGCCTTTTTACGGTATGGTTTTAGATGAGTGGATTATGGCAGTAGAAAACGTTACAGTGCCTGTTTATTTGTTTTTCGGGGGTAGAGATCCTTTTATTTCGCGCGATCGCATTCACCAAATCGAAACACGATTTCAAGAACTTGGTAAAGAGTACACGTTGAAAGTTTATCCTGATGCCGAGCATGGGTTTTTCTGCAACGAACGTTCTTCGTACAATCGCTTAGCAGCGGAAGACGCTTGGCGCGAACTGATGCAGTTCTTTCGCAAACATTTGTGGCGAGCATAAATCATAGATGCCCTGAAGTCGCGGCTATTTAAGCAAAGTATACTCGCGCACACTATGAGTAAGTTTACAAAGGTGGACAGGGTTTATCTAGTAGCAAATATATTCGCGCTTGTATTTATCCAGAGGTTTTAGGTATTTTAAAATGTGTAGGTGGGTAATTACCCACCCTAAATTTATCTATGACAATGTACCTGCGGGAATTCCTAAAATGTCTTCAATTTTAGGCATTTCTTCTAAAGGAATTACGCGCCCTTCATCTTCAAAACCAGTGATTTGATCGAAGTTGAGATAGCGATACAAATCATCAGCAAACGGATGAATTTTATGCGCAACAATATCCATGTATTCCTCAACTGTAGGAATGCGTCCTAACAAGGCACAAACTGCGGCTAATTCCGCAGAACCGAGATAGACACGCGCATCTTTTCCCATACGGTTATTGAAGTTGCGTGTAGAGGTAGAAAAGACTGTTGTTTTATCTGCAACTCGTGCTTGGTTCCCCATGCACAAACTACAACCAGGCATTTCAGTTCGCGCCCCAGCTGCCCCAAAGATACCGTAAACGCCTTCTTCTTTAAGTTGATTTTCGTCCATGCGCGTTGGCGGACAAATCCACAAGCGAGTTTGTACCGAACCTGCGCCTTCTAAGACTTTAGCGGTAGCGCGGTAATGACCAATATTCGTCATACACGAACCGACAAAGACTTCTTGTACAGGATCGTTAGCGACTTCAGATAATAATTTGACATTATCAGGGTCGTTGGGCGCAGCGACAATTGGTTCTTTGATTTCGTTCAAATCAATTTCGATAATCTCTGCATATTCTGCATCGCCATCTGCTTCCATTAATACTGGATTTGCTAGCCATTGTTCCATCTTGGCAACGCGGCGCATGATCGTCCGCGCATCTTGATAACCCCGCGCCACCATATTTTTCATCAGCGCGACGTTGGAACGCAAATACTCGGAAATTGTCTCAACACTCAACTTAATTGTACAACCTGCACACGATCGCTCTGCTGTTGCATCGGTTAATTCAAAAGCTTGTTCGACTTTTAAATCGGGTAAGCCTTCGATTTCCATAATCCGCCCAGAAAAGACGTTTTTCTTGTTCTGTTTAGCAACGGTGAGTAAACCTTTTTGAATCGCAACGTAAGGAATCGCGTTGACAACATCGCGTAAGGTGACACCTGGTTGCAACTTGCCTTTAAACCGAACTAAAACCGATTCTGGCATATTTAACGGCATGACACCCAACGCCGCCGCAAATGCGACTAATCCTGAACCGGCGGGGAAGGAAATTCCTAAAGGAAAGCGCGTATGCGAATCGCCACCGGTTCCCACCGTGTCGGGTAACAGCATCCGATTTAACCATGAGTGAATAATGCCATCGCCAGGGCGTAAAGCAACGCCACCCCGCGAGGCGAAGAAATCAGGAAGTTCGTGATGCGTTTTAATATCGACAGGTTTCGGATAAGCGGCGGTATGACAGAAACTCTGCATCACTAAATCTGCGCTAAAGCCGAGACACGCAAGTTCTTTGAGTTCGTCGCGAGTCATCGGTCCTGTGGTATCTTGAGAACCAACTGTCGTCATAATCGGTTCGCATGATGTTCCAGGACGAACACCAGGTAAGCCACAAGCTTTGCCTACCATTTTTTGCGCGAGGGTGTAACCTTTGCCTGTATCTATCGGTTGCTGCGGACGAATGAAGATAGAACTCGGTTCTAATCCCATCGCGATGCGCGTTTTGTCGGTGAGGGTGCGCCCAATCAGTAAAGGAATGCGCCCGCCGGCGCGAACTTCATCGGTTATTGTATCAGGTTGTAATTTAAAGGTAGAAATGACGTCTCCGGCTTCGTTGGTAATTTCACCTTTGTAGGGATAGATGGTGACTACCATGCCCGTTTCCATCTTAGTCACATCGCACTGAATCGGTAACGCCCCTGCGTCTTCAGCAGTGTTGAAGAAAATCGGCGCGATCGCACTTCCTAAAACATATCCCCCTGCACGTTTGTTCGGCACGTACGGAATATCTTGTCCAATGTGCCACAATACTGAGTTAATCGCAGATTTACGCGAGGAACCTGTCCCCACAACATCACCAACATACGCTAAAGGATGTCCCTTGTGCTTTAATTCGGCAATTGTGTCTAATGCCCCAGGAACGCGTGACTCTAGCATTGCTAGCGCGTGTAGCGGAATATCGGGACGTGTCGTCGCGTGTGTTGCTGGAGAAAGATCGTCGGTGTTTGTTTCGCCTGGAACTTTAAAGACGGTAACGGTAATCGCTTCAGGTAAGGGTGATCGCGCTGTAAACCATTCCGCATCCGCCCACGATTGCATAACTTTTTGCGCGTAAGAATTCGTTTTTGCTAATTCTTCAACATCATGAAAGGCGTCGTAGACTAGTAAAGTTTTACTCAAAGCCGTTGTCGCTACTGTGGCTAATTCATCTTCTGCGGATAGTAATTCAACAAGCGATCGCACGTTGTATCCGCCCATCATTGTGCCTAACAGTTCGATTGCATAAGTGGGAGAAATTAACGGGCTTATTGTTTCGCCTTTGGCGATCGCCGTGAGAAATCCAGCTTTGACATAGGCGGCGGGATCAACACCAGGCGGAACGCGATCGCGTAATAGATGCAGTAAAGTTTCTTCTTCTCCTGCGGGTGGTGCTTTTAATAATTCACATACATCTGCTGTTTGCTGTGCGTCCAAAGGTAAGGGGGGAATTCCCATTGCTTGTCTTTGGGCGACGTGTTGCCGATATTCTTCCAGCATTCTCATCTCCATTAAATCAGCCATTTTATCTTTTTAGTGCAAGGTTAACGCCGCATGACTACAATTACAGTTGACAATGATACGGTCTGTGAGATTGTAGAGGTCAGATGGGCAAGGCATTGCCTTGCCCATAGGTGTCAAAGAAATAAAAGAAATATTGGTAGACAGCAGATGTGATAGATAAGCCTGATACATCGTTTGATACATAAGTTTTGCTGCTTCCCCTAGTCCCCGACCTCAGATCCCTGACTCCCCAAGATACAATTACTTGTTAGTGATTAATCACAATCCAAGACTGCATTTAACTCGGCAGTTTAGTAAAACGGTTTTTAGTTTATGCCTCAAACTTATACGGTTCAAATTCAGCATCAAGGTCAAACTCATACGATTGAAGTTCCCGAAGACAAAATTATTTTACGTGCTGCGAGTGCTGCTGGCTTAGATTTACCTAGTTCCTGCAATGCTGGTGTTTGTACAACTTGTGCAGCTTTGCTGCTTGAAGGTACTGTAGAACAGAGTGATGGCATGGGTCTTAGTCCTGAACTCCAGCAAAAAGGTTACGCCTTACTATGTGTTTCCTACCCGCGATCCAATTTGAAGATCGAAACCGAGAAGGAAGATGAAGTCTACGACTTACAGTTTGGTCAATTTCAACGTAGCTAAAGTTACCTTGTCGTCTTTGCATAAGAGTTAACAAGCGGTATGAAAACACACTTTATTACCACTGAAATTAAGTTTCAGGATTCTCCTGCAATGCTTCCCAAGGTTATTGAGGCTGAACTACAGCTATCTGGGAAACCACTACGCTGGGCAATTACAGCGCTAGATCTCCAACAACAAACAGCGACTGTTGAAGCTGTTGTTACACTTGGAGAGGTCAGGGATCAGAGGTCAGAGAAAAGAATTTAAACTCAATTTAAGGGTTTAGAGTGTATGAATTGAACTATCTTCGTGTCCCATTTCACATCCCTGACCCCTGACTTCAGACCTTTGATCTCTCTAAATTCAAGTGAACCAGCTTCCTTACACCGTTATCTTAATTGTACCAACTGGTATCGGAGCCGCAATTGGCGGATATGCCGGAGACGCAATGCCAGTTGCTAGGGCGATCGCATCTGTCGCGGATCGCCTGATTACTCACCCGAATGTTCTCAATGGCGCGCAGTTGTATTGGTCTTTACCTAATGTTTTCTACGTAGAAGGCTATGGACTCGATCAATTTGCTTCTGGAAGCTGGGGTTTACGTCCTGTTCATCAAAACCGAATCGGTCTCATTTTAGACCAGGGTATTGAACCAGACTTGCAATTACGGCAACTGCAAGCAGCTGATGCTACCCGCGCTACGTTAGGATTGAACTTGCGTGACTATGTTATCACTGATGCAGCTATAGGCGTACAATTACGTACATCGAATTCTGGTGTGAGTTGGGGAACGATTCAAAATCCTGGAACTTTACTACGAGCGGCAGAGACTTTAATTAATAAAGTGAGAGTAGATGCGATCGCGGTTGTTGCGCGTTTTCCCGATGATATGGATAGTCCTGCATTACAGCAATATCGTCACGGTCAAGGCGTTGACCCGCTTGCAGGTGCTGAAGCTGTCATCAGTCATTTAGTTGTCCGCGAATTTCAAGTTCCTTGCGCACACGCACCAGCTTTGTTACCGTTACCGCTCGATCCTGACATATCACCACGTTCTGCTGCGGAGGAAATTGGGTATACATTCTTACCTAGTGTCCTTGTGGGTTTAAGTCGCGCCCCGCAGTTTGTGACTAATCAGCAGCAATCATCACCACACGATATCTGGGCAAATCAAGTTGATGCTGTTGTCATTCCGGCAACGGCTTGCGGAGGCGCCACAGTTTTAAGTTTTAGTCAAGAAAGCGTACAAATTATTACAGTACAAGAAAATCACACGAAACTTTATGTTCCGCCAGAACCATTGGGTATTAAAGTAGTACAGGTAAACTCTTACTTAGAAGCAATTGGTGTATTAGCCACGCATAAGGCAGGAATTACACCCACGGCGCTTAACCCTCATATTTCATCCCTCAATCGCCTGAATCCTAACTGACAGTGACCGACCAAGATTTTGAACCCAACATTCAGCCGTTGTCGCGTACCCAGATTTTAATTGGCATGGGTGTTACTGCATTGTTGTTACTAGTTATTGCCAAGCTATGGTTGCAATTTGGTAATTTTGCCTTATTGCCTGTTCACCTGACATCAATGGCGATCGCTGGAGGATTAAGTGTCGCGTTGATCATTGCGATCGCCAGTTGGGTTGTCTACCGCATTTGGTCAGCATATCGTCGTAGTGCTGATTTTTACCTGGAATTGGTTCTCAAACCTTTGCACTGGGCAGATTTAATTTGGATCGGGCTACTTCCAGGACTTAGCGAAGAATTATTGTTTCGCGGTGTCATGTTGCCTGCATTCGGCTTCAATATCACCGCTGTGATTGTGTCGAGTATCTGTTTTGGCGTTCTCCACATGAGTTCTACTCAGCAATGGCCTTATGTCGTTTGGGCAACGGCTGTAGGATTCTTATTAGGTTGTAGTGCCTTATACACAGGCAATCTACTTGTGCCCATTGTGGCACACATCCTAACTAACTTAGTTTCTAGTTACTTTTGGAAGTGGGAACACTCGCGGTAGATGCGATTATACATCTAGTAATTGCTGGAGTTGCTCAACGAGCAACTCAGTTGCAATGGGTCCTGTAATGCGACTCCAGAGATGATAGTCCACAAAATACACTTGATTTGCTTGATAAACCGGAAGCGATCGCAATACAGGGGTTTGTTCCCAAAGCTTCTGGATCTGTGAAACTGTACTATCTGCACTTGCCATCACAATGATAATTTCTGCATCTAGCTGCGGTAAAATTTCTAGGGAAATGGGTATTGCACCGTAGCGCACAGGTAGTGTGGGAAGCACTAACTCAAATCCGAGATCTTCAAGGAGATTACCTGCAAAGGTCTGTTCGGTAAATACTTCAATACTGTCTAATCCAGAGATTGATAAGAGTAATATCTTTGTTGCTACAGTCTTCAATTTTACTCTGGCGTTGGCAATTCTTTGATTGTGGTCTTGAATAACCTGTTGTGCTTGTTGTTCGCGATTCATAACTTGACTAAGCGTTAATAAATCGTCTTGCCAGTGGCGATTGCTTTGTGCCAAAGGTAGTGTTGGGGCAATCTGGGAAAAATTGCGATACAGCGCTTGTTCGCCGCTGTAGCCGACAAGGATTAAATCGGGTTTCAGTCGTAGTACAGTTTCTTGTGAAGGTGATTGCTGAGTACCAACATGAATTGGATGACTGGTGATGCGATCGCCTAGATATTTAACATCAACCATTGTGCCAAATTGGGGAGTACCGATTAAAGCTCTGGCATCTTCAGCATAGCCTACGGGTTGAATGGCAAGCGAAAGTAATAAGTCCAGCGATCGCGGATCGAGGGCGATGATGCGCTGGGGAGTTTCGCAAATTTGGGTTTGACCAAATTCGTGCTGTATATCTTGACAAACGGATGTTTTAGTGGTGTGAACAAGAGGAGTAGAAGTGCGATCGCAGGCGGATGTAAAACAGCACAACAGTAGAATGCTTAGGAAAAACTTGTACATTTGTTGGAGATATTGAAGCTTTACCAAGTCACGCGATAGCCTACTCGCAGGGTGCGTCCTCTGGCGGCGATATTGTCTGGTTCGTAGAAGCCACAGGTAGATATTGTTCGTTTAAGAGGTTTTCAATGCCAATACTAAGGGTTCCTGGTCCAAGTTGAATGCTACCGATGTAATCTAACGTGACGTAGCCAGAGATGGGGACTTCTTCGGTTCCAGCGTTAAAGGCGCGGGTGCGATCGCCGATCAAGAGTAACTGTAATCGATTACTCCAACCTGGTAAAGTTTCGTGTTCAACGTATGCGGTGAGTTTTAACGGTGAGATACGTTCGCTGGTAATTGCTAAAAATTCGTCATCTTCTTCAAATTCACCTTCTTGCCAAGTTACTGTACTGCCAAGTTGCCAATTTCCTCCTGGTTGCCAATCTACTGTAGCTTCAACACCATAAATGCGTTCTGGTGCGCGGACAATTTCTGCAAGTACCGCACCAGGTATTAATCGCGTTCCCAATTCTGAATTGTTGTAGAAACCAGCTAGCGATACTTGTACATTCGTCCATTCGCCGCGAACTCCAATCTCGTAATTATTCACTTTCTGCGGTTGTGTCACATTGACATCATCTTCAATCGAAGTTAACTCATCCGGTAAACCTTGTAGCAAACGCCCGAAATCAGGTGCAGAAAAACCTTGTGCAAAATTAGCAAACAAACTTACTGTGTCGGTAACGCGATATAAACTACCAAGATTCAAAGCTAGATCGTCAAAACTGAGATCGCCGCCTGCGATATTGCGATAAGGGATAAAAGCAGTTTGAAAATTATCCACACTAAAGTTAAATTGCTCATACCTAGCACCACCACTGACTAACCAACGGTCATTCACGTCCCATTGCAGTTGTGCAAATAATCCTAAGTTACTAAAATTGTATGGAATTGATATTCTACCTACGCGACGAAACACCCGTCCTTGAGTAATATCAAACTCAGCCTCATCACCAAAACTATAATTAAGTTGGATATTTTCGTTCGCGTAGTCTGCACCCCACAGTATACTTGCCGTTTGTGATAGGGGTGTTTGCATCTGAAGTCGTACGCCCCACTGTTCTTTGTCAAACTGCTGTTGCTGAATCAAATCGCCAAAATCTCGAAAGTCAAATGCATCTGAGCTACGCAAGTTCGAGCGGTAGTATAATTGCCCTTGTAACTGGCTACCGAAAAAAGCATCATTGGTATAGTTGAAACTTGCTACTGTGTTACGATTACCGCGCCCAGGAACGCCAATAAATTCGACATCTGGAACGATAATGCCCCGTGCTTTTTGAATTCCTGGAATATCAAGAATGCTTTCATCAGGTCTAACTGTGCTATTCTCACTTTCGTTGTAGTGATTGAGTGAAACTTGCAAACGCTGTTGAGAATTTAAGTTGACTCCTACTTTACCAAATACATTAAAAATTTCTGTATCTGCGATGCTTTCAAAGGGAATGCGATCGCCTTCTGCATCAAAAAAGCCACCAACATCGTTACGCGAGATGTTGAACGCGAAGTCAACAATTCTTTCATTTCCTGAAAAGCCGTATTCTAAATAGTTACCGAAACTGTCTCCGGTTAAAAATGAGTTTCCTCCGTTCGCAGCCGCATCAATGCCGATTTCAGCAGTTGAAGTAAATTGCTCTACGCTAGCTTGACGAGTAATAATATTGATAACTCCACCTGTTACACCATCTCCATAAATCGCGGTTGGTCCTCGTAAAACCTCAATTCTTTCGATCGCATCGGGCGAAATACTGCGATAATCTCTTGCTTGTACCGTTGAAAGATTCGATTTAATTGGAACGCCATCAATTAATATTTGCACCCGCCGACCGCGTAATTGTTGCGAAAATGTATTACCATCAGGAGAAACATCGCCTAAACCTGGTACTGTTTGTGCCAAAATATCTTGTAAATCTCTGCGTAACGCGGTTTGTTGCTCAATTTGGTCGCGATTAATAATTGTTACTGACCGTGGTACATTTTGCACAGCTTCGGCGGTACGTGTTGCAGTAACAATGATCTCGATTGGTTCATCTGCGGTATCAATATTAGAAGTAACGCTGAGTGTAAGTGCTTGGGCTACGCTACTTACTTTTGCCACGGGTGCAGTTGTCTCGCCAGAAATCGTAACTCGAATCTGGTTATTTTCTAGATTTGTGACTGAAACTGATGTGATACCTGTCGTCGGGTTAGTCGCTTGAAATTGTTCGGCATCGGGAAGAACTAAAATAGCGTTAGGAATATCTGCAATTAAAGTATTATCAATAACTGAGATTGTGGGAAGTGATATTTCACCTGTTGGAGTTTGCAAAACTATCTCCAAGCCTTCAGAAGTCGCACTAACCTCAACGTTTGTAACTTGTGTAACCGCTGGTTGCAATTGTGCTAACCACTGAGTAGCTGTATTCGCAGTTTGCTGTACTGTTGGTAATTCTTGCGCACGAACCGACTGCGTGCCAATGACCGATACAATACTGACTATTGTTAAAAATAGAAAATGCGATCGCTCCATCACTCCCTTCCCACAAATTGACTGAACTTGATATAAGTTGAAAAACTTTCTTAATTAGTCCAAATCAAAATATTAAAGGGAATTGCGAAGTGATGCGACTCAAAGCCGGAATGATTAGATCCCAAAACGGAATTCTTTAAACTCGACGGTGTGATAAGTAATGACTCGGAGTGACGCCAAACTTTTTACGAAACGCCGCCGCGAAATGTCCGCGATTAGCGTAACCAACCATCGCTGCGACCCCTGTAATGGTCATTGCTTGTTCTTCTAAAAGTTTACGCGCGTATTCCATGCGGCGATCGTGTAAATAACCAAAAACACTTGTACCAAAAACTTGACGAAATCCACGTTTTAAGGTGCAGTCGTTTAAACCAACTTGCCGTGCTAACGAGAGTAATGAAGGTGGATTGCATAGATTTTGGCTAATAATGTCTTTTGCTTGCTGAATTTGGTCAATTTCGCTACGGCTTAAGCGCGGGTAAGTTTTACGGTTAACTTCACTCAGTTGCGCAATCTTCATTGCAATCAGTTCTAAACATTTTGCCCCAAGATACATTTGCTTTGTTGCACCTTGATAGGGACAGTTAAGAATCTGCTCAAGCACCAACTTCATCTCTGGCGTGATGCTACCGATATGGTTGTATGGCTGTTCATTACCCGTGATTAGCTGTTGTATGGCTAAAGGTAAGGATGATTCAGAGGTACAAAAGTATTGTAGGAGTTCAGGCGAATCGAGATGAATGTCAACTTGCAAAATTCTTCCTGCGGATTTTTGAGCGATCGCATTTTTTACAGTACCCCACTCGACAAAATTTTGTCTGCTACTGCGAGTGCGATCGCGACACTGGTGATTACCCAACATCTGAAACCCAAATTCGATACAGCCTGGATCTTCATGGAGTGTGATCGCAAGATCATCACGAAATTCGTAATCATGAATCAACAAATCAATTCCATTGAGAAAAATCCATCTTTGATGACCATTACCCAATTGCTGAGGGCATTTTTCTATGGTTTCAAAATCTGATTCTAGACCGTGACTGTTGCGCCACAATTCATCATACTCCCTGTTTGAAAGGGTAATTGTCACGCGTTGCTCCTTTTATATCCTCAACAAATAAACTTAGTTTCAGCTAAATGAAACTTATTCTTATTTATCAAGGAAAAAGAGTCAAGTTTTTGCTCAAGCGAATACAGTATCAAAGCCGCAAAGAAGCGATGTTAGTTTGCAGGTAAATTATTCGGCTCAATTAGTTGAAAGTTGTCGGGCAACGCTTCCCAAGATATCACCAGTTGTATCGCTTTGGTTTGCTCTAGTTGGGTTGCCATAATGACTAACTTTTATGGATCTTGTTTTATATTATCTTGATACAACCGATATTTTTTATGGTTAATGCTAGTGGCGATCGCCTAACTCAACCTACAGCTAGTTACTTCCACTCATCAATCAAATAGTTGTACAAGTCATCCAACACTCGATTAGCTGCTACCGTTGTCCACTGCGAAATCCAGGCTTCGCCATCAACTTCATAAACTCGGCGTTGCTGAACAACTTTGAGTTGCGACCACAAAGGATGATTGGTAAATTCAGTTAGTTTGGATGCTGAAGAATCTGCCATCAAAAACATCACATCACCGTCCATTTGCGGAATCAGTTCTAAAGATAAATTTTCATTGACTGTTTGCTTATTTTGTGCATCAGGACGTGATAAACCAACATCATTGATAATCTGTCCGCTGAAAGATTGCTTTAAGTAGATTCGAGCCGTATCCGCCCAAAAGCTAACTACTGATACTTGCGTTGTTGATAGGCGATTCCCCAATTGTTTCTGTAAATCAGCAATTCGCTGCTGATACGCAGCCATAATTTTATCAGCTTCCTGCGTTTTCCCTAACGCTTCAGCATAAACTTTAAACCACCGTTTCCAATCCAAAGTATCGCCACTTTCGACTAAAACCGTAGGCGCAATTTGTGATAGTTGCGTGTAAGAAACCTCATTCCAATCCAAGCCTAAAATCAGATCGGGTTTGAGGCGTAAGATACTCTCTAAGTTAGGCTGAGTGCGCGTACCGATATTCGCGATTTGGGTTGTTTGTGGGAGTAGCGAGTCAATACCCGTTTCGATAAATGTTGCCCCGATTGGCTTGATGCCCAATGCGATAACATTATCTACCAAGCTGAGGGCAATGACTCGTTGTGGATTGAGTGGAACGCAAGTTTCGCCCATTGCGTGCTGTATAATGCGGCAATCGCTTGGTGACTCATTGTTCAGGTTACTCTTACCTTGGCAAGCTACAATCCAAACAATCAATAGAATTGCTAGAAAAAATGATTGCAGTGATTTATTTATATTTTTAGAAATCTGCACAATGCGACAATACTGATTAAAAATTACCCATTACCAATTACCAGTTACCAATCATCCGAAAGCAACTTAATATTAGAAAGTGATCCGATAACTAGCACTGATTGTTCTGCCTTGTCCTTTATAGTTAAGGGGATCGTAGATAGGAGCAAAATATTGCGAAAACACCGGAAAATAGTCGGCATTGAATAAATTCTGAACACCAATCAATAATTCACCTCCGAATAGACTAATACTACTAAAGTAATCAACAGTGACATAACTCTCAATCGCTGCGCCTTCAACGTCATCTTCAAACGCACGACTTCGGTTTCCTGAATAAAGCAACTGTAAGCGATTGCGCCAGCCTGGTAGAGTTTCATGTTCTACATACGTGGTAAGCTTGAGGGGAGCAATCACGGTGCTGTTTAAGGCTAAAAACTCACCATTTTCATCTTCGTCGTTTTCTCCTTCTTGCCAAGACGCACTTCCACCCAAACGCCAGTTTTGATCAGCTTGCCAATCGATTGTTGCTTCTACACCATAAACTCGTTGCGGAGCGCGAACAATGCGGTATGCTCCTCCTTGTAAGCCTGGAAGTGGTACAAGGTCTAATCCTAGACTTGAGTAATTGTAGAATCCTGCCAGCGATACTTGTAGCGAATTCCACACGCCGCGAATTCCGAGTTCGTAGTTATCTACCTTCTGCGGTGAAGTGATATCGAGATCTGCTTCTAAACTTGTAAAACCTTCGGGTGGACGGCGGAGAATGCGACCAACATCTGGAAGAGAGAAACCTTGCGCAAAGCTAGCAAAAACGCTAAGTTCATCTGTAAAATTATATACTGCCCCCGCATTAAACACAACATCATCGGTGTTGAGGGTTCCACCTTCGACATCTCTACCGTCATCAAACGTGGTATAGTCTTCGGTATTGATCGTCAAATTTACATAACGTGCGCCGCTATTGAGCGTAAGGCGATCGCCAATTTGCCATTGTAATTGTGCAAAGATTCCCAAGTCATCGAGTGTATAAGGCGGCATAAATAATGCCTCGTCAACTTTGCGGTAAATCAATCCACCACTCGCATCAAGTTCTTCTGGGTCAAAAATTTCAAAGTTCTGCGAGATATCCTCACGGATGTAATCCACACCCCAAAGTAAACTTGCTGTCCGTTCAGAATTAAACGGCGTTTCAATTTGTACTCGCCCGCCCCACTGTTCGGTTTTTCCTCTAGAATTGCTAATGATGGTGCCACCAAAAGGTCGTTCATCATAGGGAATACCACCACCATTTTTAAACAGACGATAGAATAACTGACTTTGGACTCGACTACCTAGAAGATTTTCGTGTGAATAGCTGAGTGTTGTGTTTGTCGTAGTGAAGAAATATCCCGCATCTGAACCGATGACGGTTGTTCCTGGTGCCAGTCTGCGTAAACGTGCCGTTTGGATTCCTGGAATGTCTGCAATGCTCTCATCCGAGATGAAATCGGAATCTTGGCTTAAATTGTAGTGATTAAATGTGAGTTGTAGGCGTTGTTGTTCGTCTAAGTTGACTCCGAGTTTGACCAATCCATCAAAAGTATTGGTATCATCCAAGCCGAAATTATTACCGACGCGATCGCCTTGGGCATCAAAAAAGCCTCCTGTCCAAGTTGAGGAGAGGCTACCTAACCAGTCAACTGCACCTTCTGTACCCGAAATTGAGTATTGCAGATTATAACCAAAACTATCACCTACTAAAAACGAGTTTCCCCCACCAGCCGCTGCGGTTGTCCCTAGTTCTACTGTCGAAGTCAACCGATCTTCAGTTGGTCTACGAGTGATAATATTGATCAATCCTCCGGTTGCTTGTGCGCCATAAATTGCATTTGGACCACGAATGATTTCAATGCGTTCAATCGCTTCGGGGTCAATTGAGGCAAGCGGTGCAGTAAATGTCCGATTGTTGTTCGTATTTTGCGGAATACCGTCAATTACAATCGACGCATCACGCCCGCGTAAAGTGAAGTTACTCGGACGACCTGTTGGCTGCGTTGCACCAGGAACTAATCGCGTTAAAATATCTGCTAAATCTCGACTAAAACGCGCTTTTTCTTGAATTTGGTCGCGTTCAATTACTGTGACGCTACGCGGTACATTCTGTAATTCTTCTTCGGTTCGCGTCGCTGTGACAACAATCTCAATCGGTTCCTCGGCTATTGTGCCATCTAACTCAGATGCGGTTGTGCTGAGAATTAATGCTTGTTCTGCTGTGCTTATCTCAGCTATGGGCGGTGCTGCTAAGCCTGTAATTGTTACTTGAATGCGGTTTGGCGCGATGTTTCTCACCGTAACTTCTGTAATTCCCTCTATAGGATTGGTAGCTTGAAATTCATTAGCGTCTGGTAGTGTCAATAAAGCATTGGGAATTTCTGCAATTAGGGTATTGTCAACAGTTTGCGTTGTGGGAACCGATAACGAACCTGCGGGAGTTTCTAGAACAACTTCAACGCCTGTATTGGTGGAGTAAACTTGTACAGATGTAACTTGAATAATTGCTTGTGCTAGCTTTGGAGTGCGATCGCGCTGAAGTGCTGATACACGATGCGAATTCTTTGTTTCTTCTAGTTCTACTTCTGCCCTAACTGCTTGAGTGACTAATATTGGAATAACACTTATACCTAACACAAGAAGTAAATATTGCTGCCGCATCATGCCTCACATACAAACAATCACACTGCCAATTGCTGTAACATCCTTCCTTGCGCTAAGTACAAGACATACAGCTTACTCAACTGCTAATAATTAGCAATTAGAAATAAACTTTACACAAGTAGTAAATACTTTTGAAAGCCGAGAATCTCTTTCAAACGGAATACTTTCGCTTCCAAACGGAATTTTTGTTAACCTGATTTTCTATGTTTGCACTCCAAACATAAAGAGTGTAAGCACCAAACACGTCCAGGTAGTAGGAAGCTATTCATCTGATAATTGATACTCGATCACTACGGCGATCGCTATGGTAATTTCTTCGATGGTTATCTCAGACAAACATCCTAGCTTACGGATGAATCTTTGGGTGTCTACTCCGCGTAATTGCAAAGCATCCACTGTAGAAACTTTTGATAAGCCATTATGACTATCCGGCTCAATTTTAACGTGCCAAAGATTTGATGCAAAATAAGATTTCCAGTCTGTAATAGGTGCAATAAGTTTAATCGGTAGTTTACCAATAGCATCAGAACTTATCACGACCGCCGGACGAATCTTTTTAATCTCCGCGCCTAACGTAGGGTCAAAATTAACTAGCCATATTTCACCACGTTTGGGAAGAACATTAGAAGTCAACGATGTCACCCACTTCTAGTTCTTGCCATTCAGTATCTTCTTGATAATGCTTATACATTTCTTCTGCTTGTCTTTGCAGTATCAGACAACGTTCCTTCAACGATAAGCGCATAAAAGCACGACGTTGAGCTAATGAGGATGTAGAAATGTCGTTTGATTGCTGTTCAATTTTTGCGGTTGCTGGTTGTGAACTTTCCATATATGCAATCAACTTCAATTAGTTTTACGGATATTTCGACCGTGATTATAGCTACTATTGTACATTACCCTGTTCAGTATGCGATCGCCGATACGCGCAAGGATTTTTACCATACTTTTTACGAAATGCAGCACTGAACGATGTTGTACTCGCGTAGCCAACTGCTTTAGCCGCCTCTGTAACGTTAGCGTCTCCTGCGACTAATAATTGATAAGCTTGCTCCATCCTAATTTGATGCAAGTAACCAAACACAGTTGTATGAAACACTTGTCGGAAACCCCGCTTGAGAGTACACTCGTTCAACTCGACTTGTTTTGCTAATTCTGAAAGTGAAGGTGGATTGTCGAGATTGTCAACAATGATCTTTCTAGCATGATAAATCCTGTCGATATCATCCGACTTCAAGAGAATTCTATCACTTGTGCTGCTTAATTCGGTTTCTGCTAATTGTTCGATTTTGAGCGCAATCAATTCTAAACATTTACTTTCTAGATAAATTTGTTCGGTTGTTCCTGTGTAAGGACAGTACAAAATTTGTTCCGCAGCAAGCCGCATTGCCGGTGTCACCGTACTAATTTCTTCATAACAAATCAAAGGATCTCCTTCAAGAAGCTGTTGCAATTCTTTGGGAAATCGATTGAGGTCTCCTGTTACGAAATTCTTTAGTTGATGTCTGTACGGTTCTAACCCAAGATCGACTTTTAAAATTTGCTCAGAGGCTAATGTTTCGCTTGCCCAAATTTCTGATTCTAAGGTTGTTCCCCAAGTAACAAAGTTTTGTCCTGCACGCTTACCGCTACGGTTTCCTAATAGTTGAAATCCAAATTCTAGCCAAGAATCACCAGGCAGAAAATCAAAGATCACGTTGAGATCTTCATGTACTTGATAATTAAAAATACTCAGTTCGATTCCCCGCAGGTCGAGGGTGCGGATGTAACCACAACCAAGTTGTTGCGGACAAACCTTGATATTGTGTTCCTGACGAGCTTGCCACAGTTGCTCGTATTCGTCGCTCAAGAGTGTAAGTGTCACAATTTTTCCACTAGGTGCGATCGCATTATCTTATTAGTTGAGATTAATTCTCAGCTTTCTGCGATTCAGAGTCAAGAGGAAAACTTTGACAACCGCGTTGCGATCGCAAATGATGAATTAAGACTCGGTTGAATCCAACCAGTCACGCAAGTCCTCAAAGGCAGTAAAATCTAACAAAGCTTCACCCAACGCTTCTAGCTGCTCCAAAGAAAGAGCTTGAATCTGCTCCCTAACCTCTTGTGGTATCTCTCCCACCCATCTTTGTAGTTGTCGAAGAACAAGAGTTTGTCCTTGTTCCTGTTTTCCTCGTTCGTAACCAAATGCGCTCGCCTGTGGTAATGTAACTCATAGTTTGCTCCTGCTCAAACTGTTTAAAATCCTGCCAAAACTCTGCTTCCAAGCCTTTTGGTAAAATCATAACCCAATCAATAAATCGATATAGGTTACGAATATCAGTTTCTGGCAACCCTAATTCATACAAGCGGCGAATCAAGCCGAATTTCCAGGTTTTACGCTCTCCCGGCTTTTTTGTTGTTTGCTGCGTTTTTAAATGCGCCATCACTACTGTAGCGAAAGGGTTATCACTATTTTCCAAGTCTTGCCACTGCTGACTTTGATAATCTAAAAGTTTGACAATACCAAATTTAAAATCGAGACTACAATCTGGATAGCTATAACCGTATTGATTTGGTCGCCAATTTGAGTCAGAATCACACAAAATTGCTAAACTAATTGCTCCTTGCGCAAATCTATCAAAAATTCGCAGGTTGTAAGAAAACATTCGAGCAGCAAAATTTTCTTCAGGTTTGGCTTGAATTTCAACGTGAACTATTAACCAAAGTTCTTGTCCCTGAAGTTGCCAAACTTTGACTAATTTATCGGCATATCGTCTACCAAGTTCAGCTTCTCTAGCAATTTATTGAAATTCTTTATCGAGAAATTCGTGAGGACGTTGCCAATCGATTAATGCTGCGGTTTGGGGAAAGAAGAATTGCATTGCTTGCGGAAAGTATGCTTCTAAAACTTCTTTCCACGGGCTATCATTATCGGCTCTTGACAATTCCTCACTCATTCATATCAAAGTTTTTTTATTCGTAATTAGTGCTAAATTACCACGAAGAGCATAGGCGTAGCCCGTCATAGACATTGCTCTAGAGTGTGTAGAACTGTCTATGGTTTTTGACTCTGGGGGAGGAAGGTAATAAAACCAATGGCATGGCTATAGTTACCACATTGGCAATGCAAAGTAGCTCTTGAGATTATTTTTATATTCATTAAAAATAGAACTCTAGTAGTCGCGATCGCATCTTTAACTGGGTTGCAGCAATTGTTGCATTTGATTGCTAAACACTTCGGCGGCGATTGGTCCGCGAATGCGCGTGATTTGATAATCTATGAAGTAGACTTTTTGATTCTGAAACACTGGAAGCGATCGCAAAATTCGATTTTGACTCCACTGACGTTTAGCATTGTCTATCGTATTTTCTCCTGAAGGCAACACTAAAATTGCATCGGTATCAATTTGCGGTAAGACTTCTACCGAAAAGATACCGCTACTACGTTCTTCTTCAGGATTGACAACTTGAAAACCTAAATCTGCGAGTAAGCCGCAGACAAAATCGTTGCGATCAAATAAGAACGAACTAGAAATCTCGTTGGCAAAGCCCAAAACAAGGATTCTCTGCTGTGCGATTGCAGGTGCTAATTGTGCTTTGATTTGTGCAAGTCGTTGGTTGTGATTGAGAACAGTTTGCTGTGCTTGAGAACCGCGTCCTAAAGCTTGACCGATTTGCAAAATGACTCGTTGCCAGCGATCGCCTTGTACTTCATATAGTAGCGTTGGAGCGATTTTAGAATATAGTTTGTAGTTGATTTCAAGGTAATTTTCGCCTAAAATCAAGTCAGGTTTGAGTTGCAGCAGTGTTTCTATAGATGGGTTATTGCGATCGCCTAAATTAACAGGTTGAGTTGTGACGCGCTTGCCTAAATAGGGAATTTGTTCGCTGGGGCGAGTGAAGATGCGATCGCGTAACAGATCGACTTCCGCATATGCGGCGGGTTGTATCCCTAGTGATAATAAAATATCGAGTAGTGGCGGACTCAGCGCCGCAATTGTTTCGGGTTGACCGCAGATTTCAGTTTTACCTACATCATGCTTGACAATTTGGCAGTTTGCTGCTATGTAAGTATTAGAAGAATTAATTTGTTGAATTGTGCCACAAGCCGTCACTAGTAAGCAAGCAAGAATACTCAATGCAATCAGTTTTAGTCGGCTGTAATGTGCGATCGCTCCTAACACATTCAAACCTCTACTAAATTTTTAACAATGCGATGTGGTAGTTTTTCAACTTCACCGTCACAATCTCCGCTGATGTAAAGCGCCCGACTTTCATCTTCTACGACATCAGCTTGATAGCATTGTATTGAATCATCAGGCTTAACAACAGTGAATTCAACTCTACTAAAGACAGCATCTGCACTTTCTTCAATAATACGATAGGCAATTTTGCAATTAAACCAATCCCAACCGTGTTGTAACATCAATTCGCGTTCCATGACTTGGGATGCGATCGGGTACTCAGAACCTGCAAGGATTCCCCAACCGCGATAGACATTTTTCAACGCATGAATATCGCCCTGACGCGTCAAAATTGACAGAAAAGTTTCTGGTGTGAGTCTTCCGTAACAACGTCCATCGGGAAAATCAAGGATTGTAGGCGCGAAGCGATGTCCGCCAAAATGACTTGATTGCCAAACGCGGACATTTTCTAAACCCAAATCGCGTACAATTGCCAAAGCTTGCCGATAAAACGGATAGCCATACTTTCCACAGCAGCGATCGTGACTGCCATGCGTACAAACTAAAATATCGCGTATTGGTGTCGCATCAGTACCCAGATTGGAATCGGCTAAATATTTAGGTAAATTCTGCACCGCTGCATCAATATCTGAAAATTGCGCCTCTTGTTTGCAATAGCCATTTGCAAGTTCCGATTGGCGAAACATTATTAAACGTGTGTGGTGTTGTAGCACCTCACCATGAATCAATAACACCCTCGCCGACGGTTCAACTTGATCAAGTTCATCCGCAAAAGAACTCAAATTTGCAGGCGCAGCTTTCGATTCAAACTCGTTATTACTCCAAGGCGGCGGACATTCAATCAGGACAAAAATTTCATGCGAACCTGCCCAACCAATAGGATCTTCGCCCGCTTGACGCGACGCATCAGCACAAAATTTCATAGCCAATACCACATCGCAATTGCATCCTTATCCTAGATACGTCTATACCTTTAAAACTGCCAAGAAACGGTTCCCTGTACCTCAAACGGTGCGCCAGGAACAACAGCGGCTCGATTTTGCGAACCGGCAAAATACTCGGTATCAAACAGATTTTTAAAGTTGAGTGCAGCGCGAAAATCGTCACTATCGTAGTAGATGGCTGCGTCAACGCGAGTATAGTCTGGCAAGAAAAAGCTATTATCAAGATCGCCAGGACGTTGATCGACAAAGAAAACACCTGCGCCAAAACCCATTCCTCGCAAGCTACCCGATTGAATTGTGTACGTAGTCCACAAACTCGCACTATTTTGCGGAATTGGATTTAAACGATTGCCCACTTCATACGTATTATCTTCGGTAATTTGAGCATTGAGATAAGCGTATGATGCAATAATGTTCCAGCCTGGTAAAATTTCACCCGTGACATCAAGTTCAATACCGCGACTTTTTTGTTCGCCAACTTGAATTGAAAAATCGGTATTGACGGGGTTAGCGGTCAAAACATTACTTTTAGTAATATCAAAGGCTGACAGAGTTGCCGAGAGTCGTTCTGCGATTAAATCGAATTTTACCCCAATTTCGTATTGCGTTCCGCGTTCGGGTTCAAACGCTTCGTTATCAATACTCCGCCCTGCGGCTGGTACAAATGATCGCGAGTAGCTTGCATAAAGCGCAACATCTGTAGTTGGTTGATAAACAATTCCAACACGTGGCGAGAAGGCACTATCATTGCCATCTTCACTAAAATCGCCAAACCGCTGTTCGGAAGTGACATGATCAAATCTACCACCAACGAGCAATTTTAAGTTATCGAGTAAGCTAATTTGGTTTTGTAGATATACTGCAAAAACGTTTTGCTTTTGGCGATCGCCCTCGAAATAAAACTGATATCCTCCGGTATAGGTAATTGCGTCGTAGTTTGGCTCAAAAATATCGAGCAATCCTCCGGTTAAGGCTTGTGGTTCGGGATCGACTTGCGAGCTATACTCCGCAGTCGCATTTCTGTACTTTAATCCAAACAGTAGGGTATGCGCAATTGAACCTGTATTAAATTCCCAAATCAAATCATTCTGAAATGTGAACGTTTCAAAATATTGATCGCCAAAGTAAGCTTCGAGTTCGACGGTGCGGTTATCGGGAAGTAAAGCAACAACGTTTGAGGTGCCTTCGCGGTCTGATTCAAAGCTTGTTGTGTAACGCAACGCGCTGCGTAACGATAAGTTATCCGCAAATTGGTGGTCTAAAAACAACGTTACCCGTGTTTCTTCGATGTTCGTTATTGAATTTTCAGGATCAAACAAAGCACGATTCAATGGTAAGTCAGCAGGGCGATCGCTACCTTCCAAAACAATTAACCCGCGATCAAACGTGCGTCGGTCTTGAATGTAAGATGCTTCGAGTCTGAGTGCGGTACTGGGGCTAATTTGCCAAGCTAATGTTGGTGCGATAAAGTAACGGCGCGAATTGCTCAAATCGCGAAATGTATCATCACTTTCGTAAGCAACATTCAATCGATAAGCAAGTGATCCATCACCACTCAATGGACCTGAAAAATCAAGTGTTGGGCGATAAAAGTTAAAACTACCTGCGGTAAACCCGATTTCATAGTAAGGAGTATCCAGCGGTTGTTTTGTGACTAAATTAATAATTCCACCTGGTTCGCCCTGTCCAAATAACACCGAAGCGGGTCCCTTGAGAACTTCAACTCGTTCTAAATCAGCTGTTTCGGGCGCGGTACGATTATTAAAAGAACAGCAAGCGCCTGTATCTTCGCGAAAACCGTTGCGGTACTGCGTCGCTATAAATCCGCGTACTTGAAACTCTTGCGCTCGGTTGCCATAGGAACTAGCAAAGTTGACGTTTGCGACGTTACGCAGCGCTTCATCAAGGCGAAAAGCTCCTTGATCTTCAAAAACTTGACGCGGAACTACTTGAATATTGGCAGGAACGTCGCGTAAAGGGGTATCGGTTCGCGTTGCGGTGGTGGCGTTGGGAGCGCGATAACCAGTGATGCGATCGCCTGTTACTAGAATTTCAATTTCTTCGTTTAAATCTGCTGTGCTACCAGGTGTTACAGTGAGTATCAATTCTTGCGCAGATGCACTAACTTGTGCTGTCGGTGGAGTATTGACTCCTTCAATTGCCACGCGGATTTGATTATTCGGCAAATTTGTTACCGATAGCGATGCAATTTCTGCTGTTGGGTTGACAAATTGAGCATTTTGTGCGTCCTGTAGATTCAACACCGCATTCGGAATATCTGCAATCAAAGTATTACCAACAACCGACGTCGTAGGTTGCGATAATTGTCCTGCGGTTTCCAGAACTATTTCTAAACCCGCATCCGTCTCAAAAATACTCACACCAGTAACTTGTACAGGAACATTTTGCGCGATGTCAGAATTTTGTGATTTCCTTGTTGCAATCCATTCTGCAAGCGTTTTACTCTGTATCTCCTCTTGTGCTGCTACAGGCGAGGTCGCGATCGCCCACACTGTCCCTAGTAGCATCAACCCAATCAATCGTTGCCTCATGTCACTCACGCCCACGCTCAATGTCACTTGCCTTATGACGCTCATTGCCAAGTATTTGCAAGAAAGCTAAAGCAAACTATAGAGTGAATTGGGCGATCGCGTCTGCTACACGACGGAATTTTTTAGGCACAAAACGGAACATTGGTTTCACCAAACAGGTAAAAATAACCCCAACATCAACGTTGGTAAATGGTCATTGGTCATTGGCAAGAATATATCTTCCCCAGTTACCGATTACCTGTTACCGAACATACCGGCTTCTTCATACCCAACTCGCTACAGATGCAACTCAAAACCAGGTAAAACATCTTCTCCAGAAAGCTGTGCAGGCGTTTGAATCACTTCCACAGCTTGGGCAGGGCGGTAAATCTCTACTTGTTGGTCTTGCGGATTAATCAGCCAACCCAAACGCAAACCATTGTCGATGTATTCTTGCATTTTGGCTTGAATCGGTTGTAAGCGATCGGTTTCTGAACGCAACTCAATCGCAAAATCAGGGACGAGTGGCGGAAATTTCTTGCGCTGTTCAGGTGTTAAAGCTTCCCAACGTGCGAGTTGTACCCAAGCTGCATCAGGAGAACGTTTAGCACCATTAGGCAGAATGAAGATTGTTGATGAACTGAACACTTTGCCTAATTTTGTTTGACGATTCCAATTATTCAAATCTGTAATCAAGTCTGCTTCTTGATTTCCACTTTCTCCTCCAACTGGCGGCACAATAATCAATTCTCCTTTGGCACTCATTTCCAAGCTCAAATCGCGATTGGCAAGACACAGTTGATAGAATTGCTCATCGCTTAAATGTGCAATTGGTTCTAGATTTAGGACAACACTATTCATTGAACCTTTCCATACTGCTTCTCATATCATTATCTGCGATGAGGCGATCGCACCCGCTATACAACAAAATTCTTAGTCACAAGCCGGAACATCACGCCGCAAAGAACTAGGATTAATGCCAAACTCGCGCCGAAATGCAGCAGCAAAATAACCTGGGTGTGAATAGCCAACCGTACACGCTACTTCGGCAATACTCATCTTATTTTCTAATAACAATTGCCGTGCTTGAATCATACGGTGTTTGCGGAGGTAGCCAAATGCAGTTGTGCCAAAAACTTGCCGAAATCCACGCTTGAATGTACAGTCATTCATCCCTACCAAGCGCGCTAAATCAATCAAGGAGGGTGGATTTTCAAAATTATTTATCAATACATCTCTAGCGTGATGAAGGCGCTCAACATCAGAAGATTTCAATTTAACAAGTTGGTTGCGATCGCGGTGCTTCAACATATAGGCTGACTGTATGGCAATCAGTTCTAGTGCTTTGGATTGTAAATAAATTTGCTCAATTTCTCCTTGATACGGATAATTGAGAATTTGCTGTAATACTAAGTGAACCTCTGGTGTGAGAATACCTAAATCAGTATAAAATTCTTTATCTGGATTTTCGAATTGCTGTCTTAACTCTACCGGAAGCAGTTCCATTTGTATTGAACTGAGTGTATTGCTATCTCTGGGCGCGGTTAAATGCAGATCGATTTTGAGAATTTGTCCTGGTAGCCATTCTCCTGTTACTGTCTGAGAATTGGTTTGCTCAAACTGTAAAAAACTACCAGGATAGCTGAAACGACTCGTTTGCTGATGCGGCTTACCAGACAGGTTGAAGCCGAATTCAAGTTCAACTGCTGAGTAAGTGTAAATAATCTCTTCTACCAAAGGTTCTTCAAGTTGATAGTTGCGAACGAGTAAATGCATCCCGTGACCAAGATCAATTGATCGCTTATAAGCTGAACTAACCGATTGAGAACACTTCACACTCAATTCGTAGCTGCTGGGATAGGATGTTTTTGTATCTCGATCTGAGAGAATGAGCGGCATGATGCGATCGCCTTTATGAAGTGTTGTAGCTCTTAATAAGATATATTCTCATTAATTAGCTTCCCTAACAACACAATCGTGATTTTTAAGTATATAGAACAACAGTGATCGCCTAAACCAATGACAGGTTTGTCTGTAGAGCAAGTACAGCAGCTTAGCACAGATCAGTAGTGATATTGCGTCACCGCCGCTTACTCATACAGCGACTTTATACTGGAATCACAATGTTTTCCCATCCTTCGGCAGCAGCCGGATATTGTGGATTCATTGCTTCTAAAGTATCGGCGATCGCCCTCGCAATTACCAAATTACGATACCACTTTTTATTCGATGGCACGACGTACCAAGGCGCATAAGCCGTTGAACAGTTATTAATTGCATCTTCGTAAGCCTGTTGATAATCGTCCCACAACTTCCGCTCGTTGACATCGTTAATCGAAAACTTCCAGCGCTTATCGGGATCTGCCAAGCGGCTTTCTAATCTCCGGCGTTGCTCGTCTTTGGAAATATGCAAGAAGAACTTAATAACAACAATATTATCTAACGTCAGCATTTGCTCAAACTCATTAATAACGCGATAGCGCTGGCGCCAGACTTCTTCGGAAACTAAATCTTTTACGCGCACTATTAGCACATCTTCGTAGTGCGATCGATTAAAAATTGTAATCATCCCCCGACGTGGCGCGCGGCGATGATAGCGCCACAAAAAATCATGACTTAGTTCTTCGTCGGTAGGCTTTTTAAACGACCAAACTTGACAACCTTGCGGATTAATTCCGCGAAAAACGTGCTTGATTGTACCATCCTTTCCACCAGTATCCATTGCTTGTAACACAATCAACACACTACGTTCGTTTTCGGCGTACAAGCGTTCTTGTAAAACTGCTAGTCGCCTTCTTTGGATTTCTAGTTCCTTTTCAACGTCTTTCTTTTTTTTGTAATGTTCGCAAGCATCGGGGTTGATATCAGCAAGTCTAATCAGTTCATCTGGGCTGACTCGATATCGAGGATAATCCGGTTGTGGTGGTGGTTCACTAACAACAAGTGTTTCTGGTGAAACGACATCAGCAACGCTATTTGCTTTTTGTTCCGCAGCTTGAGTGGTTTTTTGCTCCTCAGCTTCAGTCACATCTGCCGAAGTAAAATTATCTGTGCGATCGCTATCTTGATTCATAAGCTTTCGTAGCCTGATTGTAATCTAAACTACTTTTCTTGATGTTAGTTCAGATACAGACACCGCTGTTTCTACCACAAGATAGACGATATCGTTAACACAAGACGCGCAACTGTATCAAGCCACGCTTAACTCATTGCTGATATTTCTTAAATTATGCTTTGGAGCCAACTAAAACTTAAAATATTGCAATTTGTAGTCCTATGTTGCGCAGTTTTGATTAGTTGCACGCCCATTGCAGCAACTTCATCAGTCAATAGCAACTCGACTTATCAGTATCGCACCATACATAGCCCTGATGGTATTGGCAAATTTTATCAAGGGCGTGAAATTGCTAAAGTCATGGGACATACCGAAGCACTATGGCTAGAACGTCCAAGTAGAGAAAGAGAAGAACAGCCACAGAAGGTATTAGATGCACTGGTTCTGCAACCCTCAGATGTTGTCGCCGATGTCGGTGCAGGTACAGGTTACTTTAGCTTTCGGATGGCGCAAAGGCTACCTAATGGAAAAGTGTTAGCAGTCGATATTCAACCTGAAATGTTAGATATTATTGAGTTTCTGAAAAAAGAAACAGAAATTACTAATATTGAAACAATCTTAGGCACTCTTACTAATCCTAACCTACCAGAAAACAGCATTGATTTAGCGCTAATGGTAGATGCTTACCATGAATTTTCTCATCCATATGAAGTTATGCAAGGTATTACAAAAGCGCTCAAACTTGGGGGAAGAGTTGTCTTAGTCGAATACCGCAAAGAAAATCCTTTTATCCCAATTAAGGGATTACACAAAATGACCCAAAATCAAGTAAAAAAAGAAATGGCAATGGTAGGACTGCAATGGCAAAATACTGATGAATCTCTACCAAATCAACACATTATAACTTTTGCTAAAACCGTATCTCAAGAGCTTATTAACAAAAATAAATCGAGCAATTAGGTAATAAGTAAGAGGATAAAAATAAACACAACCTAAGAGCTGGTAATTGATAACTGTTTATTGGAAAGAGTCTCTATTACCCATTACCAATTAACGCCAGTTGTACGCCACTTCTCTCAACGGGGTAAACCCCCGCACGAGAGTGGGTCCTCAATGGAGGACACCTCCGCACGATACTGCCTCCCCGTTACCTGTTACCTGACAAACGTTACGTGTGATAGTTAATTATGCCCACCTACTTAGATAATATTAAACTACACCAATTACCAGTTACCAAGTTACGATGAAAGCTAGATGGATAATACTTGCTGTTTCAGTAGCCATTTTTTTTGGTGGAAATCTACTAACTTCCCTGCGCGATCCGTGGTTTCAAAACTTAACTCGCCCTGGATGGTTAACGTTTGAATCATTAATTCCCCTCATTTGGGCAGTTGTTTGGATTTGTGGCACAATCTCAGCAATTTTAGTTTGGGAAAAATCTCGTCGTCATAGCCGCGATCGCCCGTGGTTCTTCATGGGCTTGTATATTGCGATCGCACTTTTGACAACTCTCTACAGTCCTGTTGTTGTCGAACTACGCAGCCTCGTTGGCGGACTGATTTTTGGCGGATTAGCAACAATATTAGCTTATGTTGTCGCAATTTCTGTCCGTAAGATATCAACAACAGCCTCTTGGTTACTTCTACCATATATGCTTTGGGGACCAATCGGCACGTATCTTACTTGGGTACTAATTCAGCTTAATCCTGGTGTAGGAAAAGTCTAGTTGCTATTTAATTTGTTAGCATTTATGAAAAATAAGTTAATGAATGTAACAATAGATATAGAATTTTAATGTGTAGGTAATTCTATGAAAGACAAAAACTATTCCTTCAAAGGCAGTCCTAACGCTGGATTAGTCCTGTCAATCCTGGCAATCGTTGGTGCGATCGCTGTATTCTTAGTCGGATTTAGTGGCTAGATGAATTTACAAGGGGTCAGAGGTCGGAGGTTAGAGAATTTCCATACATAGCTTGTGGGGTGAAAGTATTGAAATCGCGGCAATAATTCAACTGGCGCGGGATAAAACCTGTTGTAGTGCTTCGCACATAACTTGTCTTTGTTCTGTATCATAGCCCCAGCGATTGAGAAAGTCTTGATAGCGCCCCTCTCCAGTTTTGGCAGTAGCTAATAAATCCTGAGCGTGTTCATCGACAGCAGCAAGATTAACTAATTGAATTAACTTTTGCGTACGCTGTTGAACTTGTAACGAACCTTGTGCCATTCCTTTAGCGTGATTGCGGCGGTGATAGACAGCTTGGGCTGCTGACATTGCGACATTTTTCACTAATAAGTCTGCGACAGTTTCAGGATGCGATCGCAAAGCTTCGACAACCACATTTGTGAGGCAATCAACGACTGGCGAATCAGACGTTAAATAAGTCACAAAAAAGCCTCTAGCACCATTTGGCGTTCTCACCAAATCAGAGACAACTGCTTTGACTTCAGATTCTTGCAATTGTCCAGAGTCAGCTTGTTCTAGCAAGAACTGCGTCAAATCAATCGCTTGTTTAAAAGAAATCTCCGTTGGAACTTCTAAAGCCTTATTCATCTTTCACACTACAAGAATTCATTACCACCTTAATCCTACTAATCAACTTTCTGCACCGCCTCAATCGCCGCTTCAAGCGCGATCGCTACGTGTGTCCAATGCGTCCCCCCTTGACAAAAAACAACATATGGTTCTCGTAACGGACCATCCGCCGAAAATTCCGACGTACTGCCATCAATAAACGTCCCACCCGCCATCACCAACTGACTATCATAACCATGCATCGCTGCGGGAACCGGATCGAGATAAGAACCAACAGGGGAATTTTGCTGAATTGCCCGACAAAACGCGATCAACTTTTGCGGCGAACCTAACTTAATCGCTTGAATTACATCGCGGCGAGGTGCAAATGGCGCAGGATTTACCGGATACCCTAATTGATCGAAGACATACGCCGTTAAGTGATTTCCTTTCATCGCTTCTCCCACCATTTGCGGCGCAAGAAACAACCCTTGATACAACAGACGATTTTGATCGAATGTCGCCCCCCCAGCGCTGCCAATTCCTGGCGCAGTTAAGCGACAAGCCGCCGCTTCTACCCATTCGGCTTTTCCCGCAACATAACCACCAGCAGTGACAATTGTCCCCCCAGGATTTTTAATCAACGAACCCGCGATTAAATCCGCACCAACCGCCGTTGGTTCGCGATCTTCAATAAATTCACCGTAGCAGTTATCGACAAAGCAAACCGTGTCGGGGTTTTGCTGTTTCACAATGCGGACAATTTTTTCAATTTCGGCAATTCCTAAACTCGCACGCCAAGAATAACCACACGATCGCTGAATTAACACCAAACGGGTATCATTTTTAATGGCGTTTGCTAACGCACCCCAATCGACAGTTCCCTCGTCGGTTAGAGATAATTCGCGGTAACGAATGCCAAACTCAATAAGGGAACCTTGACCAGGAGAACGCAATCCAATGACTTCTTCTAACGTGTCATACGGGGAACCCACAACGGCTAACATTTCGTCACCAGGACGGAGGACACCATATAACGCACACGCGATTGCATGAGTTCCTGAAACAAATTGCACCCGCACTGCTGCGGCTTCGGCTTGCACGACTTCTGCAAAAACGCGGTCTAAAATATCACGCCCCAAGTCGTCGTGACCATAACCACTTACCGAAGCAAAATGGTGCGTCCCAACACGCTGATTACGAAATGCACTCAACACGCGTTGTAAATTTTGCTTGACGGCAGCGTCAATTCCAGAAAAAATCGGAGATAGTGCCTGTTCGGCTGCTTGTAGCTGTTCAGCGCTATTCATTAACACCTCATACTTCATTTTCTTGGCGGTGTTTATTACCGAGATTGAGCAGATCTATACGAGATAATTGCATGACCATTGCCACCTCTACTAAACCTCCTCTAAATTGGGCGTTTATTCTCTTTATCGCCTTTGTTCACATCGGTGCTGCGTTTGCCCTACTGCCTAGCAATTTTAGTTGGAGTGCTGTAGGTTTAGCTTTGTTACTCCACTGGATCACCGGCGGGTTAGGGATTACATTAGGATTTCATCGCTTAGTTACCCACCGCAGTTTTCAAACTCCTAAGTGGTTAGAGTACTTTTTTGTCTTCTGCGGTACTCTAGCCTGCCAAGGAGGGGTGCTTGACTGGGTAGGACTACATCGCTTACATCACTTATACTCGGATCAAACACCAGATCCCCATGATTCCAATCAAGGCTTCTGGTGGAGTCACATAGGTTGGATGTTATTCCACGCACCGATTCAATCTGAAGTTCCCCGTTATATCAAAGACATCGCGGACGACCCAGTATACAAATTCTTCGACAAGTATTTTATTCCTATCCAATTTGCCTTAGGACTTCTACTTTACTTTATCGGCGGTTGGTCTTTCGTCGTTTGGGGAATTTTTGTCCGCCTTGTTCTAGTTTGGCACTGCACCTGGTTTGTAAATAGTGCTAGCCATATTTTTGGGTACAGTACCTACAAATCAAACGATAATTCAAAAAATTGCTGGTGGGTCGCTTTAGTCACCTATGGCGAAGGTTGGCACAACAACCATCATGCGTTTCAGTACTCTGCGCGTCACGGTTTGCAATGGTGGGAAATTGATCTTACATGGATGACGATTCAATTACTGCAAACCTTGGGGCTAGCAACTAAAGTCAAGCTAGCACCAAAAGAATCCTTGAACTAGGGATCAGAGGTCAGAGGTCGGAGATCAGATTTAAGCAAGATGAATTAGTTGGGAAGATTATTTAGCAACGGTACAAAGCTAAAGTACGTCACCTATCAAAATTAAATTTCATCATAAATTGTGTTAACTGGTTTTCTCTGACTTCTGACCCCCGATCTCTGGTTGATCCCCGCCCTGTTAATTTTCATTTCTCATTGAAGATCGCCGATCCCTTAACGATAAATTAAGAACTACAGGGATTTGGAGACTTTTTCTATGGCAACTCGCAATCGAGTATGGCAACAGATGACAGAACATTCAGCTAGTTGGGGTTCTCTATTACTACTCATCTGTGGATTAGGAGTCACAATATTTATGATGGTGATGTACTCGCAACAACCACTACCTTAAGAAGATTGATTAAAATTTTCCGTTTCCTTGAACAATGTGTTTGACGGTTGTTAGCGTTTCTAAGCTAATAAAACCTCGCCGTTGTCCTTTTTGATTGGACATACCCAAAAATACAGCATCGCCTTGCGCTGGATTCCGCGAAAAGCGTGGAGAAGCATTGATATATGTTGAGGCACTATTTACTCCTAAAGCAAAGTGGCGGCTTTCCTGGTAAGATTCGGTGACAATGCAGTCAGCGTGACCGCTACTGTGCCGATTAATCCACGCGATCGCCTCCTCTAAGTGATCGACAACTTTAAACGCCACAGTTCGATCCAAGTAAGGATTTGCCCAGTCCGATTCCACAGCTAGCTGTAACTCTGGAAATGCTGCGACTAATTCCGCATCACCTTTAATGTTGAAACCCTTTTCTTGCAAGTTATGCCAAAGACTCACTAAATACGAAGGCTTACTTGCACGATGAATGAGAACTTTCTCGATCGCATTAACAGGGTCAGGTTCGCTTTGATGACTATCTAAAATAATTGTCCGCGCCATATCTAGAGTTCCTGACGCTGACCAGTAAAGATAACAGTTACCCATTGCTGAACGCAATACTGGGGCAGTTGCGACTTTAGCAACTTGTTGTACTAGACTAGGACGCCCATAGGGAATCACGAGATTCAAATACTGGTCTTGCGTCACTAAATCGCGGACGATCCCACCGCGATCTACCGGTAATAAATCTAAACATCCATGCGGTAAACCTATTTCTTCTAGTGCTAGCTGTAAAGCCTTCACAATTGCTGCATTAGAATTACTTGCTTCGCTACCGCCTTTTAAGATTAAGCTATTGCCTGTTTTGATACACAATCCCGCAGCGATCGCTGCTAACTCAGGAAATGCCTCATAAATTAACGCAATAACCCCCAGCGGCATAAGTTGGCAATACGTTTGTGAATCTGGTAATTGATAATCAGCATTGCGCACGCGCCGAATCGGGTCGGATAATTCTGCAAGACGTTCTAAAATTTCTACTGCGGCTTGCAAACGCTTCGGTGTTAGTTTTAGCCAATCCAAAATTAAATCGGGGACTGCCATTTCGCGGCTAGCTTCTAAATCCAGCGTATTTGCTTCCAAAATGTCATCAAATGAATGCTGTAGCGCTTTTGCCATCGCCAGTACAGCGCTACTTCGTTCGGTTCCCTTGGTAGTACCCAAGGTTAAGGAAGCTTGATAAGCGCGGTTTGCAACGGCGATCGCATCAGGGGCTATATCAAAAGCATCAATCATCTAATTAACGTCTATAAGTAAGCCATACCATTAACGCTGGTAATACAGCTAATAGTACTGCGACCATTGCCCATACGAGAATATTTGTGTTTGTATTATCCGACCTCAGTGCTAAAGGAAGCCAGACAACCAATAAGACTAGAATAATGCCCAATGCTATCGGTAAATACGTCTGCCCAAATCGTGGTTGGGCAACAACCCAACGACCGCCCATCCAGCGCCACGCACGTTTATACGGGTAGGTCGTCGAAAGTTGTTCTAATAAGTAACCTTTATCTTCCACAACAAATAGTTGCTGACAGCGATCGCACCCAAATGCCTCTGTCAGCGTAATCGGGACTAAACGCCCGCGCCTGCGACACGGACACGGATAGTCTGAACTGAGATCAATTTTTTTTCCCTTTTGAGATTGCACAACGACTAGTAGAAGCAAAAAGTAGCTATTCCACGAGTGTATCTAAATCCGATCCAAGATGACCAACTATCCGTGCCCGCTTTTTGATTTCTTTTATTATTTTTTACTTTACTTCCCCATGGTCATACTTCACGGCGAACTCTACAATCTATCCTATGAGTTTTTGCCTGCGCCTTACAATAAATTTTTAAAAGCAAGTAACGCGATTCAAACGCGCAACATTCACCTAGATAAGGTGGCGTACCTGCAAAACTTACGTAAGTCTATGCTTGTAGCAGTTTACATTAGTTAAATTTTCTGGCGATCGCTGCATTGTAGAATATTGGTCAACGAGTAAAAAGCTTACTTCTATGCACAAACGCATTTGATTGATGCCTTTCAACCTTTCATCGATCATTTCCCCGTTTTCCGCGTGCCAGTATTACTTTCAGATCTTGAGAAGCAGGTGCTACGCAGTCACAGCTTCTGTATCTGGCTGTAAGGCTTTGAAGACCAACGTCAGAATTCAAAAAAAACAAAATTGTCTTAAGAGAGCAAGATAGAATGCATTGCTCTCCTATAATCATCTAAAGGTAAGAGATTTTTATGAGTTTTTGTATAAAAATTTCTACATCAACAGCCTCGCGGCTAACAGAGTATGTAATTAGATGATTTTAGTTATAATACCTGCTCCTTGCCAATTGAAGGTGCGAGGGCAGATCAAAAAATTACTTGGTTGTATTAGTACAGAGCCTATAAAGATAGAAAATAGCGCTGTAAAGCTGCGTGGTTATTGCCTGTGTCATCACGATTTGTACCACATTGAAGTTTTCTATCTAGAAAGAATTCAGATGGGGAAATCAAAGGTTAGCGGAATTCATGGAATTAACTCACCCGTATTCCACAACTCCACTATAGTGCCAGAGTATGACGGGCTACTCGATGAAGCCCGTGTCGCGTTTCATGAATGGCTGACTCGAACCTCAGCCTTCAACACATGCAAAGCTATTTACTGGATACTTTGGCTAATGACGCGAGGAATAAACCCTTTGGCAGTCTTAATTCGTCATGTCAGAGTTCTGCAAAAGAGTGAAATCATATTTAATAGAAAAACTATGTTACAGCTTGATGCGATCGCTAAACCTCTCAATACAAATATCTAGGGTAGTATGATTTGATCTTTTACTTAAGCGGGTAACGCGATTCGAACGCGCGACATTCACCTTGGCAAGGTGACGCTCTACCACTGAGCTATACCCGCAAAACTTGTGCAATTCTTATCTTCGCAAGTTAACCACAATTTGTCAACCCCCATTGTGAGCGATCAGCTAATTGCTAATCGCTAAGCAAATACTTCTAACCCATTGCTTCGGGAGCAACAGAGACATCTGGCGCTTGCGCACTTCTGAGGGCTACAGGTAGCTGCGAATCTCGATACGATTCGACTTCGAGTCGCGAGTGCAGTTGACGCATCAAGTTACCCATTTCTAGGGCATTCATTGCGTAATCCCAGCCTTTATTACTTTTGATGCCTGCTCTTTCCAACGCTTGCTGCATCGTATCCGCCGTCAAAATGCCAAAAACGACAGGAACTCCCGTTTGAAAGCCAGCGGCGGCGATTCCTTTAGCCACTTCACCAGCAACGTAATCAAAATGTGGAGTTTGCCCGCGAATCACCGCCCCCAAACAAATGATTGCATCATAGCGCCGCGATTGTGCGAGTTGGTGCGCGACGACTGGAACTTCAAAACTTCCAGGAACCCAAACATAATCTACTTGATTGCCATGCGGATTAACGTCAACACCATGACGTTTTAAGCAATCCTGGCATCCCTCCAGTAACTTAGTCGTAATTAAATCGTTGAATCGCCCAATGACTATTGCCAAGCGTAATGGCTCAGTTTGCGCAAAAGTACCCTCAAAAACTGCCATAACTATAATTAAATCTCATACTTTTATGTCTTAATGAAATCTGCTGCTTTGTCTTCTTGCAACGCTACTTTGACAATATAGGGGCAATATAGTCATTGCCCCCACAGAGTACTAGTGTATCTTGATATTGCTAGTAATTTGCTGTGCAGTCTTAAACAACGAGAAAGTTTAGCGCACCGACTAAAAAGACTAGAGCAATCCAAGCAATCGAACCTACCCAAAGTAGCCTTTTGGATTCATTCCAGTATTGCGGCGTAGCGTAAGCAACTGGAACGCCAATTAGCATAGCAAATGACATAATAACCAAAGCAACTAAAGCAATTTGAAATAAAATTGTGAGCATTGGTGCTTCTCCCAAAACAGCAACAAGGTGAACAAAATTGTTGAGCGTAAAGCTGACTATACTTTTGATTATTCCTTATTTGTACGCTATCAGAAAGGCGATCGCTTTAGGTAACATCAAAGCAACTGCCAAGCATGACAATAAGATCATAGCCCTGCTGCTTGAATTCATAGCAATGTGGTCAATGTGCTGTAATGCTTCTTTCCCTGACCTCCGACCTCTGACCCCTGCTATATAAAATATGGACTTAATTTTGTGTCATACAACAGCAGATTTTGACGCACTGGGTGCAGCTGTTGGCGTTGCGCGGTTGCTTCCTGGGGCAAAAATCGTGTTAACAGGTGGTAGCCATCCGGCGGTGCGTGATTTTTTAGCGCTACATCGCGACGAGTATCCGTTAATTGAACGCCGTGCGGTTCATCCTGAACAAATTCGTTCATTAGTCGTAGTCGATACACAAAAGCGCGATCGCTTAGGTAAAGCAGCCGAGTGGTTAGATTTACCGCAACTAGAAGCGATTCGCGTATACGATCATCACGTAGATGTTGCAACGGATATTCCCGCGACACAAATTCAAATTGCACCTGTCGGCGCAGCGACAACTTTAGTCGTCGAAGAATTACAACAACACAACATCAGTGTCAACTCAATTGAAGCCACGGTGATGGCATTAGGGATTCATGTTGATACCGGATCGCTGACTTTTACCCAAGCAACTGCCCGCGATGCGATCGCCTTATCATGGCTAATGAACCAAGGGGCAAATTTACGCGTCATTCGCGACTATATCGATCCTGGATTATCACCGGAGTTACAAGAATTACTGACAACAGCTTTAGCCGACCTGCAAACCGAAGTTATCAGCGGCTACAACATAGCTTGGGTACTATTAGAAACCACAGGTTATGTCATGGGTTTATCCAGCCTTGCTTCGCAGCTGATGGAAATTACCGAAAGCGATGCACTCATTTTAGCTGCACAGCATATAGACGACGAACGCTTGACGATTATCGGGCGATCGCGAATTCCTGGAACGAACCTCAATGAAGTTTTTCAAGAATTTGGTGGTGGCGGACATTCGCAAGCCGCATCAATTTCGCTACGCAGTGTCGATGTCAAACAAACTTTGACAGCAATTTTAAACAAGCTAAAAAAACAAACTCCCCAGCCACCGATCGCCCGCAATTTAATGTCTTCACCTGTACGCACAATTCGCCCTGAAACGACGATTGGTGAAGCACAGCGGATTCTTTTACGCTACGGGCATTCAGGCTTATGCGTTGCTGATTATAACGGTCAACTTGTTGGTATTGTTTCTCGCCGCGATCTTGATATTGCGCTGCATCATGGCTTTAGTCATGCACCTGTTAAGGGATACATGAAAACGAATGTTAAAACAATTCTTCCAACAACAACACTACCCGAAATTGAGTCACTCATGGTGACTTACGACATTGGACGGCTACCCGTTTTAGATAACGGTGAACTAGTGGGAATTGTGACGCGTACTGATGTGCTGCGCGAAATTCATCAAGCAGAAACCAGCAGGGAACAAACGGCTAGGGATAGCATTTTACCCAACTACCGACAAGGCGCGTATCAACTTTTGCGCGATCGCTTAGCCCCACAACTCTGGGAATTACTCATCAAAGCCGCAACCCACGCTTCGCAACGCGGCTGGCATTTATATCTTGTTGGTGGTGCAGTACGCGACTTACTACTAACCTACTTTCGGCATGACAAGTACGGTTCAGACAAAAGCACCTTCAATCATAATTCTTCACTTCTCACTGATATTGACTTAGTTGTAGATGGTCCTGTTGCCAACAATGGTATCGGTGCAGGTGTCCAACTTGCCCAAGAATTACAGCAAATTTATCCCAATGTCCGCTTAGAAGTTCACGGCGCGTTTCAAACCGCAGCACTTTTATGGCACAAAGACCCAGTTTTTGATTCTTTATGGGTAGATATTGCCACAGCCAGAACCGAGTTTTATCCTTACCCCGCAGCTAATCCGGAAATTGAAGCGAGTTCGATTCGTCAAGACTTGTATCGCCGAGACTTTACAATCAACGCTTTAGCAATTCGGCTAACATCGCCCCGCGCCGGAGAGTTATTAGATTTCTTTGGCGGGTTTCTCGATCTTCAAGCCAAGCAAATTCGTGTTCTCCACGCTAACAGTTTTATTGAAGATCCCACGCGGATTTATCGGGCAGTGCGGTTTGCTGTACGGCTAGATTTTACGATTGAACCCGAAACGGAAAGCTATATCCGCTACTGTATCGCTAGTGGTATTTACAACCGCGTGCAAGGAGATACGCCTGCATTGTCTACGCGTCTTAAAGGCGAACTGAAATATATCTTAGAAGCACCTTATTGGAAGCGGGCGTTGAAGCTTCTTTCTGATTTAGGCGCACTCAAGTGTATCCACCCAACTTTAGAACCTGATCGCGAATTGTGGCGACAACTGCGTTTGCTAGAACGCTGTTTACAACAAAAACTTGACTGGCAACAAAATCTACATCATTGGCTACTGCGACTCGAAGCGATCGCGGCTCACTTATCACCCGAATACCGCGCGCAGGTCGCGACAAATTTACAACTTCCTGATGATAGTATCAAACGCCTTGCATCATTAAGTGAGGCACAAACCAAAATTGAGGAATTGTTACTTTCCTATCAGCAACCCAGTCAAGTGGTACAGTTACTTCGTCGTTACGATACACCAACGCTGATTTTAATCGCTATCCGCACCAATCGTCGTGTGAGACGGTTAATTTGGCAGTATTTTAACTCTTGGAGGCTAATTGAGCCACCATTGAACGGCAATGACCTAAAAGCTTTGGGTTACAAACCTGGACCGCTGTACCGCATCATTTTAGACGAGTTACTAGCCGCAACGCTCGATGGTAAGATTAACCACAGTACGAATTCTGAAGAACTCCGCAAGTGGGCGATCGCCTTTGTCAAGAACCGCTACCCACAATAAAAAATCAGCTAAGATTATCGCTTATTAATCATTGTTTAAGACGATCTATTCCTCACACTCCGCAGCAGTAGAGCAGACAAGCAAGTTATAATTTTTGCGGATGCATGTAAAAAAATATTTATGAGTAATCCTTTTGTCCAAGCTTTTTTTGTCGGTAGAGCCGTTGCTGAAATTTTCAACGAGCAGCTAGAAAATACCTTAACAGACGCGCTCAGCGAACTAGGTAAACTCGATGCCGAACTCAGAGAACAAATGCGCCAGTTTTCGGATGAAGTCATGGAACGGGCTAATCGGGAAATGGAAATGACCACCAGAGGTAGAACGACAACGACAATTGTCACCCCAGATACCCAACCTGTAGATACACAGGCAATGATTGACGACCTCCGTGCCGAAATTGCCTTATTACGTACAGAAATACAGCGTTATCGCAGTAATTCTGGCACAAGCAACTAAAACCTGAAAAGTTGTAGCTCTCGCAGGGTAGAGGCGAAAATACGCTTATCTCAGTCATAATTTGACTAAAAATTCCCTGTAAACGTTTGAAGAATTTCTAGCAAACAAACTTAGGAACATTGAGTGTCTGTTCTTCCTGCTGACTCCGTGAAAACCCTACGGTATACCAATAATCTGGAGACGGGCTATAGAGAGAAGTCCTACCGTTGGAATCGGGAAAATTACTCAAGCAAACGCCGTTTTGTTGACATCTGGCTGTTTGTGATTCGATTGCTGGCTGGTTTTTGGTACAACAATAAATCATGGAGTTATTCAGGTGGAGTTACTGATGCCAAGCGCAGTGCGCGACGCAAACGCCAGGCTATTTGGATTCGCAATAAGCTGCTAGACTTGGGACCAACTTTTATTAAGGTAGGACAGCTATTTTCGACGCGTGCAGATTTGTTTCCGAGTGAATACGTCGAAGAACTTGCTAAGCTGCAAGACAAAGTACCCGCCTTTAGTTACGCGCAAGTAGAAACAATTATTGAGCAAGAACTCGGCAAAAAACTTCCTGAACTCTTCACAAGTTTTGAACCGATTCCGATCGCCGCCGCGAGCTTAGGTCAAGTTCATAAAGCACAACTGCACTCAGGCGAAATCGTTGTCGTTAAGGTACAGCGTCCAGGATTACGCAAGCTTTTTGAAATTGATTTAAAAATTCTCCGAGGAATTACGCAATACTTCCAAAATCATCCTAAATGGGGGCGCGGTCGCGATTGGATTGGAATTTATGAAGAGTGCTGCCGCATTTTGTGGGAGGAAATTGAGTACATCAATGAAGGGCGGAATGCGGATACTTTTCGACGCAATTTTCGCGCTTACGATTGGGTAAAAGTTCCCAGAGTTTATTGGCGCTACACGTCTTCTAGAGTACTGACTCTAGAATACGTACCTGGAATTAAGATTAGTCACTATGAAGCGCTAGAAGCCGCAGGAATCGACAGAAAATTGGTAGCGCGTCAAGGTGCTGAAGCATACTTACAACAGCTACTCAATGATGGTTTCTTTCATGCCGATCCCCATCCAGGTAATATTGCGGTCAGTCCAGAGGGATCGCTAATCTTCTACGATTTCGGCATGATGGGGCAGATCAAAACGGGCGTGCGCGAACAACTGATGAAGACGCTGTTTGGTATTGCCCAAAAAGATGCGCAACAAGTTATCGATTCTTTAGTTGCATTAGGAGCATTGGTACCCACTGATGACATGGGACCTGTACGACGCTCGGTGCAGTATATGCTCGATCACTTTATGGACAAGCCATTTGAGAATCAATCGGTGGCGGCAATTAGTGACGATCTATACGAAATTGCTTACGACCAGCCCTTTCGCTTTCCGGCAACTTTTACGTTCGTGATGCGGGCATTTTCAACATTAGAGGGTGTCGGTAAGGGCTTAGATCCAGAATTTAATTTTATGGAAGTTGCTAGACCTTTTGCGATGGATCTTATGACTAACGGCAATGGTATTGAAGGCAATAGCTTTCTGAACGAATTAGGTCGCCAAGCAGCCCAGGTAGGTAGTACTGCCTTCGGACTGCCAAGACGTCTAGAGGATACACTAGAAAAGCTAGAACGGGGTGATATTCGCGTGCGCGTACGTTCAATCGAAACCGAGCGGCTATTACGTCGGCAAAGTAACCTGCAATTAGGAACAAACTACACGATAATTATCAGTGCTTTTACCCTGTCCGCTACGCTATTATTAGTCAATCATTATATATGGCTGGCAATTATTGCTGCGGCGATCGCCGCAGTAGTAGGGGTAGCGCTTGTTCGACTGCTCATCCGCATTGACCGATACGACCGAATGTATTGATATTTTTTTCTCAGGCAACTATGAAACTGCGCTTCACGGGTCTTAGTAACCCAGGGTTGGTACGCTTCTCGAATCAGGATGCTTACTACATTGATCCGGAAGGGCGGTTTTTTATTGTCGCTGATGGGATGGGCGGTCATACAGGCGGCGAAGAAGCGAGTCGTATTGCAACACAAGTTATTCGCAATTATCTATTGCAACATTGGCAGAGCGATCACGCAACGAAAGTCTTATTAGAAAATGCTTTTAAGCAGGCTAATCTCGCGATTGTTCGAGAACAACAATTACAGCCGCAATGCGGCGATATGGGAACAACCGCCGTCGCTGTCGTTTTTCGCGACCAACAGCCCGCGATCGCGCACGTTGGTGATTCGCGCCTGTATCTGTTTCGTGGTGCAGCACTACAACAAATCACCGCGGACCATACTTGGGTGAATATGGCTTTACACCAAGGTGATATTACGCAAGAAGAAGCCCGCGCGCATCCCTGGAGACATATTCTGTTGCGCTGTTTGGGTCGCGAGGAGCTAGATCAAATTGACCTGCAAATGCTCAACGTTCAAAGTGGCGATCGCTTGCTGCTATGTTCAGATGGATTGACAGAAGAACTCGCTGACGAAGCAATTGCTTTTCATCTTCAATCAAACCCTGCGATCGAGAAAGCAACAGCTGCCTTATTGAAAGCTGCCTTAGCAAGCGGTGGGCATGATAATATCACCGTAGCGATCGTTGAACTTGAGTAAAGGTTTTCGTTCGGTATCCATACTCCTGAAGATCGCAGTCTTTTGGTAAATAGCAGTTTTCTCCTGAAATTCAAAATATTTTTAAGTATATATACTTAACAGTTGTTCAATTTGAGCATTTTTACTTTTTGTAACTTGATAAAACTAACTTGAGCCTTCCTGGAATTCACCGAGGTTAAGGCTATTTCTTTTGATTAGAATAACTATTCATCGGGGAGTATGCGCAACTTGTCAACTATTTGTTATATTTTGTAAAAATAGACCTAAATGTAGAGAGTACAACAATTGCTCCTACTTTAAGAGTCACTAGTACCCTCAAGTATCTTGTTTGGAGTTAGCTATGGATCAGCCGATCGAACTTTCTTTGGAACAACAGTTCAGTATCCGCTCCTTTGAAACACAAGTACAGAACATGAGCCACGAGCAAGCCAAAGACTTCTTGGTTAAGCTCTATCAACAGATGGTGATGCGTGAAGCAACGTACAAGCAGCTGCTGAAGCATCACTGGGGATTAGAAGGAGGTAGCTGGGCTTAAGTCACACAACCCAATGTCGCAGTAGGCGACCTCCATCTCTTGCTCGGTTCCAGCAGGGAAAAGAACTGGGGGTGTTGGGGCGTCAACTCCGAACAAACAAGAACGTCAGAAATTCAACCAACTGCTATCTAAGCTTCACAAAGCCACGCAGATATTTCCCAGAGATATACAACGTTAAAACTAACTCGTTGAGTTGAGTACGTAAAATTTCTACGCAGCATGAGAAACTATATTTATTAACTATAAGCCTTCAATTTTCACTTCAAATCGGCTTTAAGCAGACTTCGCTACCTAAAAAAGGAACCACAAAGAAAAACGCTTGCAGGTAGAGTCGCATTATTTACAACTAGCGTTGAAATATCTACAACACAAAGGCGTAAGAGTTTCAGAAAGTTTTTGTGTGAAGACTCATGAGGTTAATTAATAGCTATGCAACGAAAAAGTTTTTGTAGTGTGGCAGGAGTCAGAGATCAGGGTTAAAAGCAAGCTATAGTAATAAAATTGACCTTTTACCATGTCCTAAGCATCTCTTCAATTGTTATAGTGCATAAACAACGATTTAGCTATTGTGGACTGCTGCTAACTTCATAATTACTTGTGACTTAATTTTTTCTAACTCTTTTTTTAGAAGACCGCGACTAAGCTGTGGAGAGGCGGTAGAAACCGCGCTTTGACTCATAGCAACCCACTGTTGTAATAATTGGCGTTGTGCAGGTGCAATCTCAGTTTGCAGACAAGCAAACGCACGCTGCGGAGATTCACGCGTAAACAATAGGATTTTATAGTATCCAGTTTCGAGTAAGAGTTTTGCTAACTCCATACCTTGAGAAGATTTTAAGTCTAAGTAGTAGGGTAGCCATTTGGGCGTATGTTCCTGGCTGTGTAAGACAGTAAGCCATAAAATCATTGGATGCGGAGCATTTAGAAATAAAAATTGGTTGTAACGCGTACCTTGTAGCCGTTTTTCGATCTCTTGTTTTGGTAGCATGACCCATAAAGTGGCTGTTAGTTGATTGTGTACGCGGATCGGATGCGGAAAAACAATATCTGCGATTGGTTTATTTTTTGGCCAAGAAGGTATTTCATCAATACCCGCAGCAGTAATTGAATACTTCTCAAGCGTACTAGCAAGATTGGTCTGCAAAGAAGCTGGTATATTTTTATCTTGGGCAGTAAATTGTACTGGCTCGTGTTGTTCTAGAGATGTAATCGTTTGGAGAATTTCATTGATGTTTTGGGGGCGATCGCTGGGATTTTTGGCTAGACAGCGCATCACTAAAATTTCTAACGCCTGTGGTAATTCCAAGCGAGGATTTATTTCGCTAAAGGAGCGCGGTGCGTGGAAGTGATGTGCTTTATACCAACCACCAAACGAGTTGGTATTTGCTTGTACAGGCATCTTACCTGTTAACATTTCAAACATCATTACACCCAAACTGTAGATATCTGACCGATTGTCGAGTTCCTTACCCTCAATTTGTTCAGGCGAGGAATACGCCCATGTTCCCAAGTAGTAGTTTGTTTGAGAACTATCTGATTGCAGTAGTTTCGCAATCCCAAAATCAAGAATCTTGACTAATTCCCCAAAACTAGGGTTGGGTGTGACTAAAACGTTGCTGGGCTTGATGTCACGGTGAATAATCGGACAAAGTTCCCCATCAACCGGAATACCATCATGTGCTGCTTGAAGTCCTAAGCCGAGTTGACGCGCAAAACTCAAAAACCGTGTCAAAGTGAGTGGTTGTATTCGGACAATCTCACTTAAACTTTCTCCTTGCAAGTATTCCATTACATAATATGGAATTCGATTTTCGTCTACGCCGTAGTCCATGACGCGGACAATGTGAATACTTTTTTGACCAAGAAGCGCGCAAGTTTTAGCCTCGCGTTCAAATCGTTCCTGTACTCTAATTTTGTTGTTTTGAATCGAGAGCGCGAGAAATTTAATGGCAACAGGTACACCACCCAACAATAGGTCATTGGCGAGATAAACTTGACCCATAGCTCCTGTTCCAATGAGTTCTTGAAGTTGATACCGCTGAGCAATTAAGCGACCAATGTTGGGATCTGTCATACGAAGTTAAATCGACCAGTGATAGGGTTTTATGGCACTAGCCAGTATTAGCTGTGTAATAAAGAACATTAATCTGCTGCTTGGGTTTATATGTTAGCTAAACAACAGCACCTGAAAAGCATTACACAGACTAGTTACAAGACAAACTTAACCTCAATTGTAAGAAATCTCCAAGCGGGATTATACTGAGAAGTTGGCTTTGTTTGGTACTCTAATAGGGATTAGGGACTAATACCATTTCATTTTGAAATTACTACAAATAGGGAGCAAAGGAGAAATGATGTGTAGTTTTTATTTCGTGAAATGGTTTATTACCAAATTGGCAGAAAAAAGTCAAGTGATAAGCTAAGCTGGAAAAATGACAAGAAAAGCCCATCGAGAACGCCATCTTTCCAGTGAAGACCTGAAAGCTCGTTATAGCTCAACACTAGATAAAGTAGGATGTACAACAAGCGCAACTGTGGCAGGTACTGGAAGGCAAAGCACCGGATGGTGGGTTGTGGAATGGTCGCAAGGTAGCAGATTGGTTAAGTGAACTGACAGGAAAACGTATCAGTCGCCATCGGGGGTGGGAGTATCTACAACAAATGAGATATAGACTGCGTGTTCCGCGACCAGAACATGGGGAGAGTGACCTTCTAGAGCAAGAAAATTGGAAAAAACTGAATTTGAGGCTCAAGTTTCTTCAAGCTCGATATCCAAACGCTGAAATCGAGGTGCGGTGCATGGACGAACATCCTCTAGGTTAGGCATCTTCCAATCTCATCAAATCCATTGGTATCGTCAAAACATTCATCGTGCTTTAGTCCTACTTCCCATAGATAATCATGTTCTGCCGCAGTTATTATCTTCATTAGAAGAATTACTTAGTTTCGCTTTCTTAATAGAAAATTTCTCATAATGAGCCGCTAATCTGACTAGGATAAGCGATCGCGTAGGTACACATATACAAAATACTTTTACGAAATAACTACTGCTTGCCCTATTTCCGCCGATTGCCTTGCGGCATCTGCAACTTTCAATGTGTACAAACTCGCAGTTGGACTCACGTACATATCCGTATTTGTCAACAAGTGATTTAACACCATCTCTGTATCTTTAGCAAATAAACCACGGCGCGAACCGACTTCAATCAATGTTGTTTGTTCTGCTTGCACTAACTTACCAGCATCACCTTCAAAAATTAACCCGCCTTTTTCGCCGTGAATCTCAAACTTGCGTTCATCTTGCCATAAAGTTTCGCCTTTAGCGTAGGTTACATCAGCAATGACACCACTCGTAAACTGAAGTTGAGCCGTACACAAACAAGCTTGATAAAACTCACCTTCACCCCAATGACGATTTTGACAACGAACTGATGCGACTTCACCAAATAAATCTGTCAGGCGATGTAAGCGCGAAAGTGCTGCAATAAGGGGAAAACCAAATAAGTCTTTATGATACGTCCATTTGTGTGGCGCAGGATGTTGAGGTGTCACTGTCGCGTAGCGGGCGTAAAAAACTTCACCAATTGTCGGTAAATTCTGCTTTAGCGCTTGGTGTAAGCCACCGAGTAGTTCGATGTGCTCAACGTGGAGCATTTTATCTCGATCGCGCGCCAAGGTAACAATATTTTCAGCTTCTGTAACATCGAGTGCTAGCGGATATTCTACTACTACGTGTTTATTATTTTGCAATGCTGCTGTTGCGATCGCACCGTGTTCTTTATTAACATTTGATATAACAACTAAATCTATGTCAGCTTGTACTAAGTCCACCCAAGATGTTAACGCCTCGGCTTGATAGGTTTGGGCAAACTCTTGCGTTTTTTCTGGTGTATGACCAACAATGGCAACAACTTGCGATCGCTCATCTTTCTGAAACGTTTCCGCCCTCAATTTCGCCGCATACCCAGTACCAACAATCCCTACACGTACCAAACGCTCTTCAGAATAACCAAACCCACGCATCTTAGTTCTTCCCCTTCACTACTCTCTAACTACTAGCCACTCGTCATTAACCACTCACCTCTTTCATAAGAATAACTAATTAGGATTAAATAACTAAATTTCATTACTAATCGCCTGCAAAATCGGGGGTAATGGGGGGTTACAAGCTATGGTTTTTCTCGTAGTATCAGAGATGAAGTGAACACAAATATACCGGACTTTGCGGATAAGCAAAGCCCTAAGTTTGCTTTAGTTTATCTTATACTGCCGTTGCAAATAGAGAGGACTGTTGAATGGCAACTTACAAGGTCACTTTAATCAATGAGTCTGAAGGACTGAATCAAACGATTGAAGTTGACGATGATACATATATTCTAGACGCTGCTGAAGAAGCAGGGTTAGACCTACCTTATTCTTGCCGCGCGGGTGCTTGCTCAACCTGTGCAGGTAAACTTGTGTCAGGTTCAGTCGATCAATCTGACCAGTCTTTCTTAGACGATGACCAAATCGAAGCTGGCTACGTACTAACCTGTGTGGCTTACCCCACTTCTGATTGCACCATCGAAACCCATAAAGAGGAAGACCTCTACTAATCGATGTAATGCCGATCAGTTGATCAATGTAGCAGATTTATAAAGCAGGAACGAGATTAAATCGCCAAACGTTCCTGCTTTATTTTGTTTTGTTAGCTGCTGAAAAAGCTTCATCCGAGTAGAAGGTAATGCGATCGCTCAAAGTTTCAATTTGCGTGCCAGGATAATAAAAATTCAAAATGCGCGCACTTGACCAACCTAACCTTGCTAAACGCTGCGAACCGGTTTGACTTAAACCGACACCGTGTCCAAATCCGCCGCCCACAAAAGCGTAACCCCACAGTGAGTTTGTGCCTTTATTGAGTGGTTGCAGATAAAATAGCGTACTGCGCGGTGCAGCAAACGCGCTACGCACTTCATCTTTTTCTAAAACAACTGTTCCTATATCCGTTTGTACTGCGAGTTTCAGAATGCGTCCACTAGGCGATCGCTCAGTGACTTGCATCTGATAAATCTGTTTCAGATTTGCCCAGGGGCTATTATTCGCCTTGAAAAAGCGCTGCAAATCTTGCGTAATCTGGACTAAACTACTTTCTTGGCGCCAACGAAACATACTCCAGCCAGCTTCGTTAAATCCTTGCTGTAAACCAATAAAGCGCTGAAAATTCTTTTCTTCAGCTAAGCTTTGTCCCGACAAGTTCCACACACTACCAGCAGCATCGATAACAGGTTGTAGGTAAGGACGATCTGTTCCTTGCCAAACATCGCTAAACGCTGCCGTAACGCCGCCTGTAGTTGAAGAATACAACGCATCTACCAGTTGATTATTGTATGTTAGTACTTTTCCTTTCGTCGCTGCGATCGCGCGATCGGCTAGCGGAACCGTACCACTTAAACCTCTATAAACTTGACACTGCGTATCTGCACACAGTTCGTAGTTATCAATCGTAAACCGACGTAAGTTGCGTAAGGCATACGTCCGTGCAATAATTGCCTGGGCTTCTACCGCCGAGTAAGGCACATTCGCTCCAATTTCGTGCGGGACGACACCCCGCAAATAAGTTTCTAGCGGAACTTCGTTAACTAATGTATAAGTGCCATAAGCATTTGGTTGTAGCCGCATTCTGCCTGCATACAGCCGCAAATCGCGCTGATTTTTGCCCTCACTGACTTGAATTAAGTTTTTGTTCGTTGTAATGTCGATTTCTTGATAGGTGTAGCGCTGACCATCAACGACTAAATTGACTTGCGGTACTTGTTGCAATACTTGAGTATCGAGGTAAGCATTGCGATTACCCTTCACCTGTAAACTCAACAATAAGAAACGTCGCAGCAGTGGTGAATTGTAAACATCGCGCTTTGCCCAAACTTGCCACCGTTCTGGTTGCGCAATTTCAACTTCAATACCCATTTTTTGCCACTGTCTAGCACTATGTTCCGCCGTTTCAAAACTTCGGTGCGTACTCAGCACGACTCGCTCGGCTAAAGTTGCTTTAGGCAGCGGTTCCATGACGGTTTCTAGCTTGACGTTGGTTGCTTGTAGCGTTTTTTCCTTGTCTTTGGTTTTGGTTTGAATTGTCAAGCGATCGCCTGCAGTTGCTTGTAAACTTAAAACATCAGTCGGTTTAGCACCAAATCTTTGTACGACTCCAATTTTGAGTTCTGGCTCAGATGCTGGCGCGGCGATCGCCCCAGTTGCTGTACCGCACAAAACAACCGTTGTCACGCATAAAGAGACGCGCGCGCGTACTTGGCTTTGATTTCGCTTCCACAACGCGAGAAAAGCTAACACGTGCGAATTGTAGGAAACACAACCGAATGCAAGTTGACGATTTGATAAGTTGACACAGCAGGCATCTTCAACTTTCGCGTGCTTTGCATTGTTCTGTGTGTGCGTCGCCATCACTGCTTCCTCGCCTGGTCGTTTTAGTAGCGTAATTTTTCTCAGAATAGCTTTATTTCCGAGGACTGTGGAGGCTTATTTTAGTTCCTTTTTGAGGATTTTTCAAAAAACTTGCAACTTAAAGTCATAACGAGTATGATTTATATATAAGCAATGAAGAGGTAGCAAGGCTTATGGTGAAGGTACGAGAAATTCCGCTCAATCAAATCAAACGTCCACTGCCACGCGAGAACGATCCGAACAAGGTAGCTGCTTTAATGGCATCAATTCGAGAAATTGGACAACAAGAACCGATTGATGTCCTCGAAGTTGATGGGCAGTACTATGGTTTTTCAGGGTGTCACCGCTACGAAGCGTGTCAGCGATTGGGGAAAGAGACGGTTTTAGCTAGAGTCCGCAAAGCCCCTCGTGCTGTACTAAAAATGCACTTAGCCTAAAAATATTCATTCAGGAGAATTGTATGCAAACTCAAAGTAAAGTCATGCCAGTCAACATTGGCATCAACGAAGAAGATCGCAAAGAAATTGCGCAAGGGCTTTCACGTTTACTTGCAGACAGCTACTCACTCTACCTCAAAACGCATAATTTTCATTGGAACGTCACAGGTCCAATGTTCCAAACATTGCACGTACTATTTGAAGAAGAATACACCGAGTTAGCAAGTGCGGTAGACGAAATTGCTGAAAGAATTCGCGCATTAGGCTATCCAGCACCTGGAACTTATAGCGAATTTGCCGAGCTAAGCTCGATTCCAGAGACGAAGGGTGTTCCCAAAGCTGAAGACATGATTCGGCTATTAGTAGAAGGTCAAGAAGCAGTCGTCCGCACCGCACGTTCAATTTTCCCTGTTGTTGAGCGCGTCAACGACGAGCCGACGGCGGATCTTTTAACGCAGCGGATGCAGGTTCACGAAAAGAATGCTTGGATGCTTCGCAGCTTGTTAGAGCAGTAAGAGGGTTCAGAGGTCTGAGCTTAGATTTTAGTTAAGGTGATTTTGCCCCTTTAATCCCCACAAGTGGGAGACTTTGAGGAGATCTTGGCGCAAAATGATTTGTTGTAAGGAAGAAGCCTTAGTAATTAATAAGACCTCCTGCATGAATTGCACTCTTCCTACGACTCCCTTCGGAGCTATCTAGGCAAAGCCTACCTTCAGACACTAAAACAAGATTTGTGAGAGGGTAGGGCATGCCTTTTTGTTTATTTAGGTGCGATATTCATTCGCGATCGCATTCATAGCAGAGATCAGTTAACAGTGGACAGTGAAGAGAGTGTGGGAAGACTGTTTCAACTTACGCGTGGCGTGTTCAATGTCCTAACTACCTCAACGAAACTGCTATACGCAGGAGGTTTAAAGATTAAGGTTGTTTTCTCATCCGTGTTTTTTGATATGGCTTTATTGTTGCGACAATTAAGCTATGAACGCACAAGACAAATCCTCAAGTAGGAATCCAGAATTAACTTCCGATTCCGATCACCTTACTGCTGCGTTACAAACACAAATGCAGCAGGTAGGCTTATCGAGTTTCAAAGCGTTGGCTGATGCAGCGGAAGTTTCGCCGCAACAGATTCGCAAGTTACGTCGTGGCGAAGTTGGGCAAATGCGTGTGGAAACTCTGCTCAAGCTTTCGCAAGTGCTACAAGTATCATTAGATGAGTTATTAGATACTTTTTCTAGTGCAAGTACTCAGGCAATGCTACAGCAGCCAGATACATTAAAACAAGAGTACCAAAGATTGCAGCACTTACTCGAACAGCAGCGCGAAAACTTATGGCAGGAGTTTCAGCAATCAAGTCTACAACAGCTTGAGTCCTGGTTGGTGCAATGGCCAACAGCAGCACAAAAAGCGCAGGAAAATCCGCAATTACCTGCTGTGCGGTTGTTACCTTTAATGCGACCTGTGGAACAGTTATTGCAATCTTGGGGAGTCGAAGCGATCGCACCTGTAGGAGCAGAATTGCCATATGACCCACAAGTACATCAACTCTTAGAAGGAACTGCACAGCCAGGTGATCGCGTTAAGGTACGTTACACAGGCTACCGTCATGGAGAAAAATTACTGAAGCGCGCGCAAGTAAGTTATGTCGCCCCGTGGAGTCCTTGAAACAATCTCCCCTTTGGCTGATGTTCTTCTCGGCTGAGATTTGTTCCACTATGTATGGACGAACAAGAAGAGTAAAACCAGGAATTATGCGTAAGATCAATATTGGTTTATCTGACGAACAACGCGCGGGTGTAGTTGAATTACTTAACCGCGACTTATCTGACGCGTATCTAGTTCTCATCAAAACTAAAAAGTTTCATTGGGATGTCATTGGTCCCCAATTTCGCTCACTCCACGAAATTTGGGAAGAGCAGTACACAGCTTTAACCGAAAACATTGATGCGATCGCTGAGCGCGTACGTGCATTAGGTGGTTTTCCTGTCGGTACCGCAAAAGGTTTTCTAGAAAACTCTACTATTAAAGAGCAAGAAGACAATATTCCCCTAGCTACTGAAATGGTTGCTCAGCTAGTAGACGATCACGAGCAAATTATCCGCAATCTACGCGATCACGTTGATCAGTGTTCTGAAGAATTTCATGATGAAGGTACATCTGACTTTCTTACAGGCTTAATGGAGCAGCATGAAGAAATGGCATGGATGTTACGCTCCTTTATCGAAGGCGAATCTTTAAAAGCAGATGGTTCTAAGCCTGAGGCTGAAATGAAAGTTCCTGCTCAAGTAAAATAATTGGGCGTTGCTGAACAGAAGTATGATTTGCTCTCCTCGCCCCCAAGCCTGGGGAGCAACTGCTTATTTAGTGAACGCAAGCAAGTGTCTTTCCTGTGGCAAAGTCCATACCTAGAACAGCGCACGGAAAATCATTACCAAGTTGCTGAACAATAGGGTGATTTGCTGAGTTGCAGCCTAAAAATAGTAAAGCTGCATCTTCTGACTCCACAACGGCTCTAAGTTCTTGAGCGACGTCACCAAATCGCAGATGAGTCACAAGCGAACCTCGCCATTCTGCTGCAAGGCTTTTTGCTTGCCATAAAATCAGGTCAGCTTGTTCAAATAAATCGGGAGATGTAATGCGCGGCTGTATTGCTATTTTCCAAGGAGATGAACTTGCTACCGGTTGAAATGCTATTTGGGCTGATTGCTGCAAAGGCTTCTCGTTGTAAAATCTGCTGATATCAAAGGCAGGAGAAGTTGGACAATGATGCCGCTGAGCGTGTTCTTCGGCAACATAGACTACACGAACAGTCACTTGCTTTTGAGTCGCTAAGCGAGTTTGATGGGCAATCCATAGTGTCAAATCTAAAGCTGTCTGACTGTTAGGAGAACTGTTATAACCAACAACAAGGTTAACAGATGTGGTGATCGCATTTTGACGATGCGATGCTGGTGGTAGCAACATCATTCTTTCTATGGCATTCGTACCCATTGCGCTTTGTAGACGCGCGAGCATTGGCTTGATATTCATGCGTTTAGATAACCTTATGTCAAAAGCAGGTACAAAAAAACTGAGCAGTACGAGCCTCAGACACTGAATGAGATACAAGACATTGTGACAATGCTTACTCTTCAGTCTCCTCTCGATGCCTACGAAGTTAGCTGACGGGCTAGGACTGAGAGATGTCCTTCTACCTTAATTGGGCTGATTAGATAATTAAGGCTTAATAGATACGCCCCATAACTTGGTTCCTCCGCTCTAGCTTTCTTTCAATGCGTTAAGTGACTACTTTAAAAGAAGTATCTAGATTAGGCTGACTTACTCAAACTTTGTAGATCGTATCATCAATCATGACATCAATCAACAACAAGAGCGATCGCGCTTCAGTTGATTGCACAAACTCTAAAATTATTGGTAAAAATCTAAGATGAAAAGATAACGCCTCAGGCATTTAATGCGATGAACCATAAGTTCAAAGTAGTTGCATGGATTAAACCTTTCGGGTACTTAGCACTCGGTCTAACAGTTATTAGTACATCTCGTACGGTGCTCGCTAAAACATCTGCAACAAATCACAATCACAGCAATGTAATTGCACGCCGAACCGCATTGCCAACTCAGCAAGAATTCCAGCTAGCGCAGATGGGCGAAAACCGAGATGAGGAGCGAACTCGATTCATTCAAGCTGCTGATGCTTTATACAGTCAAGCGAAATTTACCGAAGCCGAGGAACTTTTACGTAAGTTAATTGAAAGATATCCAAAGTATGCTGTCGCGCACTACAAACTGGGAAATGTACTGTTTCGTCAAGAAAAAGCCGAGGAAGCGATCGCTGCCTATCAACAAGCAATTGAACATAATTCGCGCTATGCCTTAGCTTATAATGCGATCGGTATGGTTTTAGCACGTCAAGGTCGATGGCAAGAAGCAATCGCTGAGTATCAAAAAGCACTAGAAATTAATCCTGAGTATGGTGAAGCTTTGACACATTTGGGACAAGCATTTTGGCAACAGGGAAGACGCGACGAGGCTTTAGCATCCTTAGAAAAAGCTTTGAGTATCTTTAAAGCCCAAAATCGCCTCGATCAAGCTTATCGGCTAGAACAACTGTTAAGAGACTTAAAGTCAGATGATGACCCTTCTGTAGCATAAAGTAGATTATTCTCAAGTTAGATGCCAGCAAGTCCAGAAGACGTATACTCTGTAAGAATTCGCTAAAACAACAGTCATTCTGTTTGGATTTATACCACTAGACTGAGCGATCGCTATTTGAGATTGCTTTGAGAGTATACGCCTATAGAGGGATTCTTTGCATGGTAGATGCACAAACAACAGAGAACGAAAAATTTCTTGGTGCAGGTAGATCTGGACAGGTTTTCCTGATCAAGAGTCAAGATGAAAGCATTGCTAGAAAGATATTTGCAGGCGACAAGCTCACTAAATTGGTTCACTATGTTTTTCTAGGAGCGCCTAACCCTTATATTTGGAATGAAGATATCATTCAATGTGCATACTACCGCCGTAAAATTTTAGGTGCTTTAGTTGAGTATTGGTTTGATTCACAACTGAAAGTCTCAGATGCGATCGCTACTGATTGGAATCAAGAGCAAAAAGCATATCAAATCGATACAGAATTTGTTGATGGTAGAAGCGTTTCACTATCTCAGCCTTTTACTCGACTGCGAAAACGCGAATTACCTGATTTAGTCCATCAAATAATGATACCACTTCAACAGAAGTTAATTGATGCAGGATTTGATGGTTTGGTTTGGCAAGCAGGAAAAGGAAATCCAGTTGCGTTAAATAACTTTTTATTGACAGACGTAGAACATAATGACACAAATGGTAAATTCAATTATTACTATGCTTGGATTGATTTAGAATCAGGTGTTCCTGCACTTGCTCCATTAAATGTTTTAAAGCTTTTTACATACTATATTCCCATGTCATTTAAGCATGGGCAACCTTTATTTGATGATGCTGATATCAGAACTTTAAAAAAATATTTAGAGAAACACAAAACAGAAATAACAGAGAAGTTAGGTAGAGATAAATATACTGCAATTATTGCAGACACTAATAATTTAGACCAACATCAAAGTAAATGGAAATCGCTCAAGCGAGTTGAGCGAAGTATTCATTACCAACTCAAAAAAGGTAAAATTAATCAACAACAAGCACATTGGTATTCTCGCCATATTGGACAGTGGTATTTAAGAGAAATTGTTAGAGCTTGGCAAAAAATATTACGGTTGATAGTTAAATTACCGCTTAAAATAATTAACAAACTAAAGAAAATTCCATTTCGACGTTTTTTTTCACAAACCTGGAGAGTTTTAATTTCGCAACGTTATCGTCTACAGTTTACTAGAGATTTAATTAGCGATCGCATCGATGACTGGCACGACCGAAAACAACTGATTTTCGAAGAAGCAGAGTTTTTGAAATCACGGTTAGATAAAGAACACGGAAGTGGTTATTTAGTTGACTTTAGTATTCACGTTGCACTTAAGATAATTATCCAATCATTAGAGTTTATCGTAATTCCTTCTCTTTTTGCACTCGGAGTAATCGATGAAATAGGTTTAGGGTTTTTGTTTGTCGCTGATGGACCTATTTTTAGATCGATTTACACAGGTTACAGAAGTATTCAAGCTTTGTTAAAAGGTCAAGAAATACCCTGGATTGCTTTTGTTGTTGGTTTGATTCCCTTTGTGGGTACTGTTGCTTATCCGTGTCAACTTGTTTATTCAACGGCTGGTAAGCGCGGTAAAGTAGCACAATTTATTGTTTATGATACTTTTACCCAACTTGGTGAGAAAATTCCCATTTGGGGTGGAGAAGATACTTTAACTGAGCATTTTTTTAATCAATTAGCATACAAAGTTATTCGGCTGCTGAATAATTATGTAGGTGATTTGCGTGAGAAAATAGTTTAGTAGATAATATAATGTTGAGGAAACGAACCACAGAAGAGGACACAACCGTAAGGGGCGGGTTTCCCGAAGGAAGCAAAGTGTCGGTGCATCAGAGTACACAGAGGACACTAGGGAGGTTGGTTTAACTACTTAAGGTTTTGATATTGCTACATCTTCATAAATGGCTGCTATCGGACAATAAAAATCAATGCTAGCTAGGTGTATTTCTTGCTCTTGTTCATAAGGATAAAGTTCCCAACGCCCTTTTTCGTTACGACGGAAACACTCTACGTTGTTCATTGTGTCGTGCGAAATTAATACATATTCTTGTAGTGAGCCTAAGTGGCGGTAGTCACTAAACTTTTTACCTCGATCAAAAGCTTCTGTTCTATCAGAAAGTACCTCTATAACTAAGCGTTGAAAATGTCTAAGTAGATGTGTTAAATAATACATAATATATGTGAAATAATATCACTGAATGAGCGAGTAAATTATGCGATCACCCCGATGCGTGTAGAATTAGGAATTTGGCAAGGATCGTATCAAAATGCAAATTTACCGTGGTTACGGTGGTGGGATACTGATGGTAATTTGTTGTTAACAGGCGAAGAACGTGCGGAAGTAGAACGGCAAAAACGTGAAAGAATTATTGAGAAGTTGCGATCGCTTTCTCCCGAACAACTCAATGCTTTAGGTATTGATTCAGAAATGCTAGAATAATGTTGATTATTGAGCATTTTACTTAAGTTTACCACTCCGTTTCATAAATAAAATTTGTCATAGCAAATCCGAGGTGAATAGCCCATTTAGAAAAGGACAGTTTATCCAGTTTTGAGAGCATCTGGATGAGG